>CAJWHU010000060.1 GCA_913041325.1 uncultured Fidelibacterota bacterium
GACGTATTGTTGAACTCCTTATACTGAATTAATATCTCACCGTCTCCTGTTGGAGTAGTGTAATAACTTGGGTCGAACAATACAGCCTGAAAGGTTTCGTCCGAGCCATTTTGAAATGTTTCTACATCGGACCATTGTATGTAAAACTTCTTCTCTATTTGATCGTACCAGGTGTAAACTCTGCCCCCTCCTGTCAGTGTTAGGTCATCCCAAAAAACAGCGACCATTTTTGACGGTCCTCCAACACCCGGGAGTTGATAATTTCGAAAAGATTCGAGTTCAGTTTTACCCATAGCTATCCAGCCATTTGAGGAAATACTTATTTGGTCATATTCAATACCATAAAACGTAAATGAGAATGGCAAGTTAACAAGCTCTACATCATCCTGATTGTCCCCATTGTCAGTCAATGACGTTAGGTATGTTCCTGATCCGCCTAATCTTGCATCAATCTCTACCCAATCATATGTGGGCGCAATTAAATAATTAATATCCATATTGTCGTATATGTAGTAACCGTAAGAATCAGGTCCAACGGGGTCATTCACTGTGGGCTGGCCAATTTGTATTTCCAAAATTGAGCTTGATCTATAGGCCTGATCTGTCTCGATGTTTAATATGAGATGCGCAACCGTGCCAGGTATGGTTTCATCGAGCGTTCTTATTTCAAAATAGTCATTGTTATTGAATGATACACTACCTGTACCTATGGACGACCAGGTTCCGGTATTATCAAGAATATCAATGAAAGGAGAAGCGGAAGTGATAGTTCCAACTACTGAAGACGCGATGGTTGAACCTAGATTTTGCAATTGTATCTTCACAAATGAGCTTTGACCAGGGTATAGTATGTCATTGGTAGTACCCAAAACGTCAAGATCTGACGCAAATATTGAGTTACCGGCTACATTAACATCCAGACTAGCGTTAAAGGTATTGCCCTGCCCATCATTAAAGGTTACCAATAATTCCAAATCTGAGTGATCAGATAACCCCTGATCAAGAGATAGGACAAATGGTTCATCTGCGTTAACTATTTGTCCCGAGGATATATCTCCATAGGACACTACGCTACCAGATGGTGAGATAGAGAGCAGTTCACTTGTTGTACTGATAGATCCAGTAACGGCTGTTGCCGTCTCGCTACCGTAATTTTTAACAGGAACAAAAATTTCAATTGTCTCTCCGCCATTTGCAATCATGTCGCTGTTGCCATTGGAGTTACCAGACATATCGTCATCGACGGAGAAAAGTAACTGAGTATCAAGGCCCAGCGACACTTCTGGTGTAAAAATAGTGAATGAGTTTTTATAGGGGTAATGATTTTTTTTGGTAACCGTAACAAGAACCTCTCCGGTTTGCTGTGTCCTAACAGGTAGTCGAACAAAACCGTTTTCATCCGTGTAGCCTGATTCAAACACCTCATTATCCATCAATATCGTAACCCATGCGTTTTCGACGGGGCCAGAATTTTTGTTAACGTTTATATCTATAAAATTCGTTCCCTTGGTCAATGCAAATGGGTGATCTACAGAAATTATCTCTGGCATGGATGTCCACATTTTTAATGATGACTCCCCCATTAGGTTATTCCAATGCGTAAAAATATCGCACCAACTGTTTGGGTTCGATGGATAATTTCTGTAAAGCATCATTTTACCATACATGAGTGCTGCACTGGGCGTCTCGATACCCTCAACTAAGGTTGCATAATAGAATCCCATGTTAACCATATTATTAAACATTGTGTGCGTACCAAGCGTAGCAGTTCCTATGCAAGCAACAGATCCTTTTGGATTTGATGAGGTCCCCGCTCGGTGAAACGCTTCCATTATCGATTCCTCATCTGAGGCAAAAGAGCCTGTTCCGCAGGTTATTACGGTTGCGATGGGTAACATAAATCCATTCGTTGTACTATTCACATCACCAGAAGTGAATTCACTAACACCATAAAACCCTCTGTAATTAAAGAAAGATACTCCTTGGTTCATTCCTGAAACCATTTGGCTGGGGAATGATCCACTGTATACTGTGTTAACTGAATGAAAATTTGCTAGCTCCAACATCTCGTGAATACTCTCGTTTGTTATAACGCAAGATATACCAGACGTTGATGGATCACCAACGAGACATGCTCTCTGAAACCAGTTGTCATTCATATACGGATTGGATTCGTAATTGAGTGTTTTACTCACTATTGTGCTCAAATGTGCGCTAGTTGAAAAGGACAATCTTCCTATGAACACCTCCGGGTATACATCTCCCCCCTCAAGTGTAGTGTATGGCATATCCCCCTCACCATTGTACCAGCTGTAATTTTCAAACCAAGTTGGTATGGTATAATTCCCGTTGCTTGCGTCACCTACTAATGTTACGTAAACAGGAGGGTTATCCCAGTTTTCATAGGCATCCTCGATATAATTTTTTAAACTATTGCGATTGTTTACTATTGTTGATGAAGATACATACTGGACGTCATAACCTATTCTTTTTTTCCAATCCATTAATTGTTGAATCGTGTTAAAAAGATTTCCAATGTTGTTTGGCAAAACATACAGTATAGAAGGCCGCTGGTACTCGTCATCATCTCTCGTACGTGAAGGGTAGTTTACAATAAGAGATTTGTACATAGCCTCAAAATCACGCGATATTTTTCGAGGTATAAATGGAGTATCTCCTTCATCTTGCTCAATAATATCTAGACTAACATTTTTAATCACTTTGAGTGTATTTGCGACTGGATTAAACTGAAATGGCGTAAGTGTAACCTGCACCATTGAAACATCCCTAAAAACTATAGGCTCTGATATCTGAACAATCTCATTTGGAAAAGGTAAGTCATTAACGTAGACCTCACTCTTGTCGTCAGTAGGGTTTTGGTTATTATCCCAGCCACTGAATGGAAGTAAGTCAATATTATCAATCACCTCATAATCTTCGATAGTGTACTGAACGTCAAATGTTTTTCCAGGTTCTACCATATAATATGTTGAAACACTTGGTAAATCTGGTTGCCCAGGTTGGGCAATCGACCCTGCACCCTCAATTTCTGGTTTTGAATAGTCCACGCCTCCAATAGTATTTTCTTTCAATTGGTAATCGGGTATTATAAAATTTATTCTGTTTTCTAATGGTGAAAGAGAAAAACCATTATGGGTCATATCTGCCACCCCTTCGGCGCCGAAAATCCCGTTTAGTACTGCTAACAAAAGAATTATGTTTCGTATTGTTGTCATTTTTTCCTCATTGTAACATCAATAAATAAAAGAAATCTGGATAGTAGAAACTACCAACATATACACCCGTACCTCCAATAGATAAAAACGGTCCAAATGGTAACGCTCTATCTTTGTCAAAACCCCTCAATAGAGAAACGAATATCCAGACTAATAAACTCATTGAGGATGCGATGAATAATGTTATGGCCATTCTCATTGGGCCGAGCCAGGTTCCCAAAACAAGTCCTAAATGAATATCACCGAAGCCCATTCCCTGCCTCTTTGTGATCATCCATAATAGCCCAATAATGGCCAATGGTAAGATTGCTCCTACAAAAATACCCCAGAATGCAGCACTGAGAGTTGAGAAATTAAAAACTACTCTGGAAGCAGCTATCAAAAAACCAAAGCCTGTAAATAACATTGGAATTTCGTAGGTGTTGTAGTCAACGATAGAGATACCACAGAGTAAGGCAACGAGCATGCAGAAAATAAAAGCCTCAATAGATTGTAATTGATGGAATGCCCAGATTGAACCCATGATGTTTGTGACCTCTAATATTGGATTTTTTTGGTGGATCTTGTAATTATTAATAGACAACCAATTTACAAGCTTTCTAGTGATAAAGCCCAGAAGCAGACCAAACAGAATCGAAATAAGTAATTTCACTTTTTTATAGACCCGACTGCAAGGCGGAGCCAAGATGGAAGACAGGCAAATAGGTAAGCACAACCATTAGCGCGATCACAGCGCCTACCAATAAAATAAGTAAAGGCTCAATTAGTGTAGTCATTCTCTCTACTAATGCGTCAACCTGTTTCTGGTAGTAATCTGCAGCCCTATCCAGGAGATCATCCAGTTCACCTGTATCTTCTCCCGTTGATGCTAGTTGAAGTAGTATAGAGGGAAAAACCTCAGTTCTCCTCAAGGCAGTAGAAATATTGTAACCATCTCTTATTAGGTCCGAGGCATCATCTATCGCTCTCTCATATACTTTGTTATCAACAACTTTTCGTAACAGGGCTGTTGTCTCTAGCACCGGAACACCTGCACCAATTAAAATTCCGAAAGTTTTACAGAATTTATTTAAAATAGATTGCTCTGTTAGAGTTCCGAAAACAGGAATTTTCAACTTTAAAGAATCCAGAGCAAATCCACCTCTCTGTGTTTTCGAAATCAGCCAGATAACCACAAAAAAGCTAAAAACAATAAAAAATAGAAATCCTACGTTGCTGCCAAACCAGTTACTGAAATCGATCATCTGCCTAGTTGCCGCTGGCAAACCCGCGCCCAGCTGGGAATAAACCTGTGAGAACTTGGGAATAATGACCAATAACATTACCATGAGCATTCCGATCAAAAACAGTATCATGAATATAGGGTAATTCATCGCCGACTTTACCTTTCTTCGGGTATCATCAAGATTTTCAAGGTAAGACGACAATTGCTCTAAAATCTCATTTAGGTTACCGCTCACCTCCCCGGCTTTAACCATTGCAACAAAAAGAGTGTTAAATACTCCAGGGTGTCTTGACAAAGATTCCGAAAGGTTTAAACCTTTTCTTATATTTTCACTAACAGTATTTAGTATTTTTTTAAATTTTCGATGCTTCTCCTCCGCTCCAAGGCTTTGAATTGCTCTCTCCAAGGTAAGGCCTGCAGAAAACATTGTAGCCAACTGTCTTGTAAAAAAGACAATATTTGATAGAGGTATCCTATTTTTTATTTTTTCTATGGAAAGCTGAATCTCATCTAAAAATGGCCCCAGAAAGTCAAAAGTGTCATCTACTTCTTTGAGACTAATGACCATCTGCCCATTTGCAGATAATTTTTGCACAGCGCTATCAAGAGAGTCTGCTCTGATTTCGCCCTCTTTTCTCTTTCCCTGTGGATCTTTCGTAAGATAATTAAATATAGCCATTACAAATCTTCAACTGTTGATCTCAGTACCTCTTCAATTGACGTTGTCCCATCTAGTATTCTAGAGAGCCCTGCCTCCCTGAGCGTAACCAGGCCGTTATCCAAAGCTGCTTGTCTTATTTCATCCTCGTTAGCATTATCAAAAACAAGTTTTCTTAGCTCTCTAGCCATTGGTATCATTTCAAATATGGCAAGCCTGCCTTTGTACCCCGTGTTTCTGCATTCTGCGCATCCTTTGCCTCTGTATAATGGGTCTTTCACTTGGGTAGCATCAAGTCCAACTAATGCAAGCTCTTCCTTTGAGGGAGAATACTCCTCCTTACAATTGCTGCATATTCTTCGAACGAGCCTCTGTGCCATCACGAGGTTTAAACAAGATCCAACTAAAAACGGAGCGATTCCAATGTCAAGTAGCCTTGTTATTGTTCCAGGAGCATCATTGGCATGTACCGTTGAAAAGACAAGATGCCCGGTTAGAGCAAATTTTACTGCAATGTCTGCCGTCTCCCCATCTCTGATCTCACCGATCAGCAGCACATCTGGATCTTGCCTCAAAATGGATCGTAGAGTCGAACCAAATGTGAGACCTATATCTTCAAAAACTTGTACTTGATTAACGCCATCTAACTGATATTCTACCGGATCTTCAACAGTCGTTATATTAGTTCGCTCACTTTTGATTTCTTTTAAAGCAGCGTAAAGCGACGTTGACTTACCAGATCCTGTTGGACCTGAGACGACGACCATGCCATAAGGCTGGTTAATTACTTTTTTGAAGGAATGGAGGTTCTCTTTTGGAAAACCTAGCGAAGTCAGGTTGAAGTCAAAACCTGTTTTATCGAGAAGACGCATCACAACTTTCTCACCATAAACGGTGGGCAGGATAGAGACACGTATGTCTATATCTTTTCCCGGTGATTTGATAGAAAACCTGCCATCCTGAGGCAAACGTTTTTCAGCAATATTTAAATTTGATAATATTTTTATGCGCGTGACAAGACCACTCAAAGATGTTATCGGAGGCGTCATTATAGTTTGAAGGACTCCATCAATTCTAATTCTGACATAAACCTTCTCCTCCATAGGCTCAATATGAATATCAGTGGCCCTTTCTTTTATTGATTCCTGAAAAATTAGGTTCACCAGTTTGACAATTGGAGCATCCTCATCAGAGGCTTTTTCAGGCGATAAATCAACCTCCTCCTGCGAACCCTCATCACCTGAAATAACAGTAATACTGTCAATGGTCTCAGCGACTTCTGCTGTTTTTTGAATTTCACCATAAACTTTATCAAGGGCTTTTTCTAACAAATCTGGGCCAGAAACCAGAATCTCTGGTACTAGATTTGTAAGTCTTTTTACTGAGTCCACGGATACAACGTCTTCAGGGTCTTCCATTGCGACAACGATTGTTGTCTCATTCTTGCTTATGCCTAAAACCCTATTTTCTCTGGCAAAATCCTCTGGGATAAGTGCCGCGACCGATGAATCTGCCTCAAGAAGGATGAAGTTATCCGCTTTTTTGTATCCCAGTTGCTGGCTGTAAGCGGTGGTAAAGTCATCTTCTTCAATAAATCCCATTTCAATAAGTGTTGCACCAATTTTTTCATTAGTTGTTTTTTGTTGTACAACAGCCTCATTGATTCCGCTTTCGGTAGCTTTTCCATTGTTGATTAGAATCTCACCAAGTTTTGCAAATTGCGGATTAAAATTTTCCATGATATAATTTTCCCTTAGGGTTTATTTTGAATATTAATCACAAACATCAGGCGTTCTGGCAAGAGTGATTTGAACTGGGTCACTGGACGCGATTTGAGGGATTAGCAATGTTGAACTCAGCGTTGCTGTAAAAGTCTCCCAGTTGCAGAGGCCAGTGGCTTGACTCTCACCAAGCAAAACACAGAGGCCTTGGTCAAATTCGGCGATGATTCTAGCATACCCATCCTTATCCGTTCTTACTACAGGCTCGCAGTTGATCATTGAATAACCATCCCACTTGCCATTTCCTTCTCCTTCGTCTAAAGTATTTGGAATATTGTCTAAGCCCCAATCATTAAAAAACTCAGAAACTTCAGATGTATCTGGCTTATTGTCGTCATTGATATCAAATGAATCATGGTTTTGATTATAATTTCCCTGATCGTATGTTGCAGGATCATCATCCAAACCATAGTCTCTCCAAGTGAAACATCCGTCTCCGACACCAACACCGTCAACACCTTCGTCTCTCCATCCCGTCCATATCCCGTTACCATCAGCGTCTTGAAAAGGTTCTCCAGCGTCGAATGATCCATTACCATTTGAATCTGTGTAGAGTTCAGCTACCTCGTATTGTAATTCATAAAAATTTGAGACCCCAGTTCCACCGAATGCAACCGGGACATCCACAACAGGATTACCGTACGCATCTATGACGAGGGTACTAAGCGTTATCAATGCAGGATTACCCATTTGGGTAAAATCATGATATGTTGCAGATGCAAACATAGTCACCTCACCAGGCATGAAATAGAGAGGGGCAAGACCATCGCCTTCGTTAATCAAAGTTGTAACAGAGTCTCCATTTGCTCCAAAAGTTAATGCGCGCACAGCCGTTATTTTTCCAATTGCGTCCGTGGAGTATACAATATGAGATCTTGCCACGCCTTGCGTTGCCTCACTACTAACCTCTCCTACATTATTTGTAAAGCTTACGCCCTCAACAAACGCACTTAAGACAGTGTTTGTATCCTCGGGGCTGATTGTCCAATAAACATAAGTGGTATCTTCAACAGGGTTGTACCATCTGTCATAAACGGATGCCCCAACTTCTGTTTTATAAAATCCTGCACCGATGATTTCCGTATTTTCAGGATCATATTCGGCTTCAATATAGTACGGCTCACCTGAGGCAATGACAACTGGAACAAATATACTCTCTAGGGCATCATTTAAAGTGTCGCATATTGAAGTAGCTTCAGTATTTGCGGTAGCTATAACTCGAACAGGCCCAGGCTGTGAACCACTATTTAGGGAAACTGTTGCTACACCGTTGATAGTTTCAACATTTACAGAGGTTTGGCCAGGATTATTTAAATAAGTACCTTCCAATATTGGCTCGAGCCTAAAATTAACGGTTATTGGAGTTGGTAGTAACGTTCCATTATTGTCATATACCTCTGCCCTGATGTCTGTTGATTCAATACCTCCACCATCTTTGACAACAATGTCACTTGGTACAGAATTTGGTATTTCAATGTATGCACAGGAACCGACTACATTTTCGGTACCAATAATTATCTGCTTTGCAACAGTAACTGTGTCGTTTATTGATGGATGGAAAAATGATGTATTAATGGTCCCTGGTCCAATGTTTTCATTGAAACTGTACGACTCAAATGTTGTATTCAACCGTCCTGTCGCGTCAGTATAACATGTGTCACCGCAGAGAAGGCTGCCGTTAGCTGATTCAATATTAAGTAACACACCAGATAGCTCATGCCCATAAGCATTTTGCAACAAGACCTCGTAAGGGCTATCTGCTCCCAGTTCTACCT
>CAJWHU010000061.1 GCA_913041325.1 uncultured Fidelibacterota bacterium
ATTTGGAATAGATTGCATGCCGAACTCGGGCAGTGATGCTAAGCCAGAATTAAAAGTAGAAAAAACATATTTAAAGAATTTTGATGATGTCTCGAGCTCAGTTTCAAGGAAAATTCCCGAAAAAAATGGTTTAAAAAACATTTCGACGACCCTATCTGAGAACCTTAAGTTTTTTAGGTACTGGAAAGTGGTTGTGTCAGTGCAAGTGTCAGATGCTATATCATAGCCTCTAAGGGATCTTTTGAGTTTTAATATCTTAAATTTATCAGATAGTGATGTAATATTTGAAAATAATGTTGCGAACACCTGTCTAAAATCCCTAAGTGGATCAGATATCACTTGAAATGAAACGCCATCATGAATTACCGCACCTGGTTTGAAATGATTGAGATTAATTTTATCTAGTTCCAATAAAGAATTAGTGGTTTCATATGCTGTATTGTAAACCTGAAATCCTAAATCAAACAGGTATCCATCTTCCTTTACCGAGCCTATTCTACCCCCCACCCTATTGGATTTTTCGATTAAAATGAATGACTTGTTAGCTTTTTGACATTGTAAAGCACAGGCCAAGCCAGAGAGTCCAGCTCCAATGATAACTGAATCAACTTTGGAAGGAAATTGGTTCACGAAATAAGCAGAAAGATGAACATAAAAGATATTAACATTACCATCACAAATAAAATTAATCCTGCTGAGCGAGAGATAATAAAATACTTTGATGCATCTATCCATTGCCATAACTGGTTGCTGCGAAATCGGATGTTGGGCTCGGGCCAAATATTAACAGGAGCATTGGTTCCAAAAATAGATACATAGCTTTCAAGAGTTTTCGAATACCAATCATTATACTTTTTGTTTTCCTCGCTACCGCCCTTCGTAGGACCATGATGCGGTTTAAATGGCATAAAGCTGGCAAAATCCTCCCAATAGTGACGGCTATATATTAAATGCAGGTGCCAAGCCTGGTCTATTTCAACGGATGGTGTTACTGGATGACCAGATACTGCCATGATGTATAGAAACTTTTTATACTCTTCAATTACATCAAGAGCGTACCAGTGAGCCCATCTGTTTTCGCTTGCTAGGCGCTCAGAGAAAGTTAATGAGACATCCTTATAATCAAATTCTAAACTCTTTATCTTCAACCATATTGGATCTTTGCTATAATCGACAGACCTCTTATTATCCACCACCACCACAACCTCCGCAGCCACCTCCGCAGCCACCTCCACCACAACCGCCACTATCACCCCCTGATGCGCTATCAAAACTAGAATCAATTCCACTAAAAGAATCAAAAGCATTTAGACCACTAAATTCATTTGAAATTGAATCAAGGCTTTCATTCTCGTTCGTTTCAATTTTATTATCACTCGTGCTAACTGCGTCGCCCCAATAAATAAATCCACTATCTTCGGGCTTTCGTACATCAACATTCTTGAGTGCATTTTCATACTCTTTGAGGCTTTGCAAATCGTGTTTGTCTAAAAGCATCAGATTGGCACCACACGCATTTATAAATGCTTTTGCGCGGGGTGGGTCATTTTTAATCCATTTTGATAGGTCACTATTACCGGTTGAAATAATCTCTTCAATTTTAGATTTAGTCTTCATTCCTTTATCAGTTAACGATAGTTTTCTTTTTTTAAAAATATTAAAAAATTTTCTTTCTTCAATGATTTCTAAAAATCCTGCTCGAGATTGCATACTGAGAATTAGTTCATAAAAATCTTTATAATTATATTGCTCAAAAATTTTTGAGATAAGTTCAATGAGCGCGATTTCTTCTATATTTTTCATTGGTGAAGAAAATATTCTTTCATGATCTTTTAGTTGGATTTTATCAAAAGATTGTCCTTTCGATATATAAGTATTTTTTACAGTTTTCTTAAAGATGGTTCCCTGCGTTTCTTCAATATTCTTACATACTAATACACGTTTATACAGCAAATTAATTAAACTATATTTCATCAATGTTTTTCCATCTTTATTATTGATATCCAGTAATAGGTATGATTCTGATGGAGTCAAATCTAATTTTGCCATTTTGCTAACCTTCTAATCTAGAGATAAAATGTTCGTATTCCTCACCCAGATGCAGATAACATCTAACCCAAGGCAGCATCTTTCCATCTTTATTTTTTAAAAAACTCCAGACATGCCCCGCACCTACTAAGTCGTCAGCGAGGAGTATTTGTCCTTTTGTGATTATGGTCTGACGCTCCATGTCAAGAATGTCAATATCACAACTTTTAAACTCCAGAATCCCCTCCAGTGTAATTACTAGCTGTCTTCTTGGGGCTGTGTGAGCAAGTTTTGGTCCTTCACCATCGATCTTTTTCGGAACGGGAGTAACTGCAAATTGCATCTTAATGTCTCCTGAATTATCATCGAGTATCTGGTTAACAAATAAACTGGAAAAAGAGCCAACTGACCCTAGACCTGTCTTGGGCTCTAGCGGAAGTTTTTTTTTCTTGAACCGTGTGTGACCACTTTCATCCGTATACATGTGGGTTATGGGTACATATGACTTCATAATATTATCTCCTAAATATTATAAAAGTATTTTAAAGTAATCTTAATAATATGCATGTTAAGTATGAAAAGTAATTAAATAACAGTAATCATTTCGGTTTAAAATCACACTTACTTTGCGCTGAAAATACCTCTATCGATTAAGGCTCAATTCCACTTTTGGGAGACGATTCTGAAAACAATTACACTCACCATCATCTATACCAAAATCTGCGATGAATGGATCATACCAAGACTCAAAATTTTTTGATAGATCCAGATTTAAATACTTGGCATTTACATTATCAGCAATACAGAGTCTTCTGGAATCAGGCGTAGTTCCTTCTCTGCCAACATATCTTGGATCAGGCATCCCATCATAAATAATATCTGGAATTATTTTAAAGAAGTGCCTAAATAGCACTAAACCAATCTTGTTATCCAACGCAGGTAATTGTGGTTTTCTTCGATATATATTATCATGAATATAAATTGATGAGGTATATGGATTATATTGTGTGTCTTTTGTTTTTTCTCCGGTAATAAAATAGCTCACCACTGCTGTTCCAATTGTTTTATTATCAACGATAGTATTATTAAAAACCTCAACAACTTCTGTTGCCATTAATAAAACACCCGTGCCAGTCATGACGTTAACAGTGGTATTTCTAATCGAAGATAAATTATCAATATTATTATCCTTAATTATATTGTCAAAAATACGTATCCGCATACTTTTTTTAACTTCAAGATCAGGCAAGCTATAAATTAAAATGCCTGCTGTATTTCTGTGGACGTTATTACCATAAATATCAACACTTGAGGAATTCTCTATTACAATACCCGTTACATTATTGTAGACTTCAGAAAGGCGCACAATTATATTTTCTGATTGCCCTATGTGAATTCCTGAATCAGTGGCAGAAACCGTGACGCAATACTCTAGAAGAACATTATGGCAATGCAAAGCAAATATACCGTGGGAAGCATTTTCATCACCCTGTCCTCTTTGCCAGAAAGTTTTAATCCTCCTAAAAATAATACCGTCGGTGTCGTGGCATTTAATCGCATTACCTTTCGCATCCTTTATAGAAAAATCCTCCAAGGTTATATTTTGGCACTTGGATATACTTAAGCCCTGAGCTCCATCTAACTGGTTTTTAAAATTAAGAACAGTGCTGTTTATTCCAGAACCTTTAATAACAATGTTTTTTTTACCAACAATAGATAAAGCCCCTAAGATATCATAGGAACCTGGCTTAATCTTAATTGTATCTCCAGGCTCAGCAAAAATAAGATCTAACTGTATTCTCTCTTCAAACTGGGCGATGCTTTTTGAATTCATCAAAAAAAACAATAGAAAGTATTTAAAAATACCTAAAACCCTTATAATCGTTGAGATTGCTATGTTAGAACTCCATCATGCTGACACAATTTGCATTAATATCCCACATAACCATGCTGCGTACGTTCCGACGGCATAGCCCAAAACGGCAAGTAGAACTCCAACTGGCGCTAGGGAGGGGTGAAAGGCTGAGGCAACGATCGGAGCAGAGGCGGCACCGCCCACATTAGCCTGACTTCCCACTGCTACAAAAAAGAATGGAGCTTTTATAATTTTTGCTACAACAATTAATAGAAATGCGTGCACTAACATCCAAACAACACCAATGACAAATAGGCCCAGGTTTTCAAAAATTGATGAAATATCCATTTTCATGCCAATAGTTGCAACTAATATATAAATGAAGACGCTGCCATATCTTGATGCACCCACACCCTCTAAGTTTCGAAGACGGGTAGAAGATAATACAGCAGCAATAGTGGTTGATAGCACTATTAACCAGAAAAAATGAGACGTAAGACTAAATCTGGAAAGTTGTGGAGCTGTTTTTTGTATAAATGGGGATAGAAAATCTGCTGCAAAATGCGCGACAGCTGTTACTCCAAACCCCACAGACAGTAACTGAACCGTATCAACAATAGAGGGAGTACGAATTATCTCACTCTGATAGGTTTCAATCTTATTTTTCAGTTCATTTATCGCTTTAGAATCAGCATTAAACCAAATATTTAATTTTTCATTAATCCCTACGCCGTAGAGTAAAAAAGCCATCCAAATACTAGAAACAAAAACATCGACAGCCACCATTGTTGAAAAAATATCATCTTCAACATTAAATATTTCTTTCATCGCTGCTTGGTTCGCACCACCACCAATCCAGCTACCCGCAATAGTGGTGAGTCCTCTCCAAATATCTTCAATCTTAGCTCCACCAATGATGTCAGGAGCCACAATAGAGACCAGTGAGACTGCTATCGGACCACCGAGGACGATTCCAATGCTTCCCGTAAAAAACATAATCAATGCTTTTGATCCTAATTTCCTTATTGCTGGAAAATCAATACTGATTGTTAATAATACAAGACTTGCTGGCAATAAATATCTAGATGCTACAAAGTATAATTTTGAATTGTCGCTTGATATAATGCCAAATGAATTAAATAATGATGGAATGAAATAACAGAGAAGAAGACTGGGGATAAACGTGTAAAATTTTATCCAAAATGGATTACGACTGTTTGAGCTAGTTATTACAAATGATAGGATTGCAATTAAAATACCAAAAATGACAGCGTCGTTTGTGATTGGTATATTTAACATTTCTGAAAATAAAATACGCTAATCAGAAAAGTTAATTTTTAGCTCTAGCGACGACTAGATAGTTTGGATAATAGCCTCAGAATTTCCAGATAGAGCCAAATAAGTGTAACCAACAGTCCAAAGGCTCCGTACCACTCCATATATTTTGGAGCACCCATTTCAGCTCCCTCCTCGATAAAATCGAAATCAAGAACTAGATTCAACGCTGCAATAACAACAACAAAACCACTGAATAGAATACCCATCATGTTTGTACCAGAAATAATTCCTACTCCTGAACCAAAGAAGCCCATGATAAAGTTGATTAAGTACAGAAAAAAAATGCCTCCTGTTGCTGCGGCCACACCGAGCTTAAAATTTTCAGTGGCCTTTATTAGACCGGACATGTATGCTAATAATAATGAACCCAGAGTACCGAATGTGAGGAAAACAGCTTGCACTACAATGCCTGGATACTGTGCTTCAAAGATCATTGAGATGACACCTAAAAATGTACCCTGAACAACTGCATATGCTGGAACTGTGATATGACTAATCGTAGGCTTGAAAACTGTAGCTAGTGCCAGTATAAGACCGAGTATTGACGCGGGCATTACTAGGCCATGCATCGCAGGATTTCCCCATGAATAACCAGCACTGATTATAACAAGGACTAGCGATAGTGCTGTTTTGTTTACGGTTCCTGATAGCGTCATTTTATCATCGTATGTCCCAGTAAGGTGACTTCTGAATGTTGATGACTGCAATGCAGGATTTCCTGATCTTAGTGCCAAATGTTTACTCATTTTCTTCAACCTTTTCTATTCTTATCCAAGGTTTTCCGTCAGGTCCACCTCTATTAAAAAGTTTAATAATGCTTAATAAAGATACCAAAATAATTGGTATCCAGAGAATAAATACTGAACTATCCACTACTAAAATTAGGATAATCGGCATTTATAAAACAGCTACATTATAAACAATACTGATTTAGACTTTTTTATAATCTTGCCCTCACCGCCGCAACCCTATCTATAACAGGAGGATGGCTGTATGAAAGAAAAACCATCAAAGGGTGTGGCGTTAAATGAGATAGATTACTTGCTGCTAAACCCTTGAGCATTGAAATAAGTGGAGCAGGATTTTGTGTAGTTTCCAGTGCATAAGCATCAGCTTCAAACTCATTCTTCCTGCTCAAGGCAGAGGTGATAATTGAAGTAAATATGCTAACAGGTGAATACAACATACCAAAAAAAAGGAGACTGCAATAAACCGATACCTCTTGGACACCAAAAACGCTACATAAAGCCCTGTCACCAAGGAAAAAGTTGAAAATAAAAAGCATCAGCCCAGTCTCTAAAATACCGAGCGAAGTACCTAACAAAATATGTTTCTTTTTATAGTGCCCAACCTCATGCGCAACGACAGATACAATTTCTTCTGTTGAATGTTTATCAAGTAAAGTGTCAAATAGAGCAATTCTTCTTGACTTGCCGTAGCCACTAAAGTAAGCATTAGAATGAGCTGACCTCCTGCTACCATCCATAACATCAATTCTCCCTATTGGAAAATCTACTTTTTTAGCAAATGATTCTATTGCATCGCGTAGTTCACCACTGCTCAATGGTTCAAACTTGTTAAAAATAGGCGCTATAACGTTGACAAATAAAGGTTGAACAGCAATAATAAAGCCTATCACAATAAGCCATGCAATCCACCATCCATTATTTGCATAGGCATTGAAGAAATATAATACAGGGACAATAATCGCACTGCCCAGAACTATGGTTAAACCATATCCCTTAAGTTTATCTGAAATAAATAATGCTGGGGTAGTTTTATTGAATCCATATTTCTCTTCAATTTTGAAGGTATTATAGATTGAAAATGGTAGGTTAATAATATCATTAACTAAAAAAATTATCCCAAAAAATACTAGACCATGCACAACTGAATTATCTGAAAAACTTCGAGCCATAGTATCTATATAGCCAAAAATACCAGTGTGAATGACTAATAGGGTTAGGGTCAAACTAAATGTACCTGAGAATAGGCCAAATTTAGTTTTATCTTTCAAGTAGCTTTGAGACTGAGAGTATTTCTCTTCATCATAATGATTTTTGAAGTCTTCTGGAATATCAGAGGTAATGCTTTTCATGTTCAATAATGCACTAACCGTAGAGAGCGCGTATTCAAATAGCAACGCTCCTATGATTATTGAATAGTATGTTTGTTCCATTGATACCTTAAAATTTTATTGAGCAGCCAATGGCCTTACTGACAGGCTTTTGAATTAGTTTATCGTTGAGTAATTGATCAAGGGCATTTGTTAGATAGGGTTCCTCTACATTGTTTGCATTGCGCGAATTGTCGTCTATTGCCCCGCGGTATACTAGTTTATCTTTTTCATCAAACAAATAGATGTGTGGTGTTTTGGTAGCACCAAAAGCTTTAGCTAGCATAGATTTTTGGTCCTGTGCGTATGGAAAATTGTACCTATTTTTTTTTGCATGCTTCACCATTTTTTCAAAGCTATCAGAACCATCAAATCTATTGGCGTTAGAGTTTACAGCAATGACACCTATACCTTTTGGCATATACTTCTCTGCTATTGTTACGTATCTATCCTCCCACTGAATCACAAATGGGCATGTATTACAAGAAAATATTACAAGAGTTCCATTCTCTCCTTTGATATCTGATAGACTTAGATTTTTACCACTTATATCGTTTAATAAATAGTCTGGTTTTGGCATCATTGTGCCAATTTCAAGCTCCTTGGCTAGGCCAAATGAAAAAATAAATAAATATACAATTGTTCTAAACATGACATCATCCTACGAGTTTAGTGCTATGTTTATAGCGGCTCTAAATTTTGATTCAGGGGCAATTCCCTCCCAGTAATCTACGATATTTCCCGATGATTTTGCGTAAACAACTGTAAAGGGGAGACTGCCTGTCCATTCTTTATGAATTCGTTCAATAAATGGTTCATCTTTTTCTTTTTTTATGTATGAAATAGGTCCGACTTTGTAGCGATTTAGAAATGCTTTAACATTATCCTCCTCTTCCTCAAAGTCTGCACTTACAAATATAATCTCTAGATCTTCAATCTCATTCGCAAGTTTTACAATCATGGGGAATTCTTCAATACAGGGCATACACCAGAGCGCCCATACATTTAAAAGTACTACCTTTTTGCTTTTCAATTTATTTATTTCTAGTATTAAGTCATCGGCAGTTGAGGGTAATAATTCTACACCACCGCAGCCTAGAAAAAAAGTGAAAAACATAAGTGAAAATAATTTTTTCATGGTCTTATCTGCTTCATCTCATGCTTGGAGAATAATTTTGACTGGTCGTCATAGTGAGGGGAACTTTTGTCATTGGTTGAACTCCCATATTGGTGCACACTCCAAGCATTTAACTGACCATCAGGGCCCCACTCAACTGCCTGAAT
>CAJWHU010000062.1 GCA_913041325.1 uncultured Fidelibacterota bacterium
TTGCTTGTAGGGATTATTCACTACCTGAATGGGTAACAAACAAAACTTTAGTAATACTTTCCTCATATTCGGGCAACACTGAGGAAACACTATCCTCATTAGATGATGCAATTAGGAAAAGGGCCGTCCTCTGTGGACTTACTACCGGTGGTATTTTAGCTGAAAGGTTAGAAAAGTTAAAGGCAGATGTTATAATTATACCTAGTGGATTACAACCTAGGGCTGCTCTTGCTTTTTCTTTTATTCCCATGATTAAATTATTAGAAAAAATAGGTTTAATCAAAACTAACATTGACTCTTGGATACAAAAATCAATAGAATCAATTTCTTCTAAAAGATCTTTATATAGTATAGATAGAGATGATAACCCCATAATGAAATTATCAAAAAGTATATATAAAAAAATTCCCATAATTTATTCCGATACTTCTACTATGAAAGTGGCAGGAGTTCGTCTCAAAGGGCAAATTTGCGAAAACTCTAAAATGCTTTCCTATTTTAATGAACTGCCAGAACAAAACCATAATGAGATAGTGGGATGGGAGAACAACCCAGAACTATTTAATCATTTATTCGTAATTTGGCTATTAGATAAATCGGATAATCCCAGGATAAAATTACGCACTAGAATTACACAAACTATTCTGAGTGAGAAGGATGTGGACCAAGCGACAATAAGAGTTGACGGCGATTCTTTTCAAGAACGATTTCTGAATATTATTCATTATGGAGATTGGTTAAGTTTCTGGTGCGCAATTTTACACAACACGAATCCCAGTCCCGTTACAAATATTGATAGACTTAAAAAAACATTGATGAGCAATAATGATCCCCGTTGAAGTGGTAAAAGTTTCTTTTGACTCGCATGCAAAAACATATGCTGTAGTTCTTAAAGAAACAGGGGGAGACAGGTTTATTCCAATAATAATTGGTTCGTTTGAAGCGCAATCTATCGCATTAGCTCTTGAATCAATTGAGACACCAAGACCTCTCACGCACGATCTTATTTGTGATCTTATTAATTTCTATGATGGACATTTAAAAGCAGTGCGAATAAGTAACATCGAAGATGGTATTTACATTGCTCATTTAGAAATTGAATCACAAGGACACAAGTGTAAGACTATTGATTCTCGACCCAGTGATGCAATCACTGTGGCTTTAAAAACAAGTACGCCAATATTAATCTCGCCTTCTATTATTGATGAATCAAGTGTACACAACGAAATCTCCTATGGTGATGAAAAAAAAGAGAAACATATTTCACTAAGAGCTTTGAAGCAAAAACTAGAATCTGCTATTGAGAAAGAGGAATACGAAATGGCAGCTAAACTACGCGATAAAATAATAAGATTAGAATCTTAAAAAGGCGCATCTAGTTCTTCTAATGCTAATTTTGCAGCGAGTTGCTCAGCAGCCTTTTTATTTGTACCAAGTCCTGATGTAAACCTTTTTGAACCAATTTTTACCTCTATTTCAAAAGTTTTTCTGTGATCGGGCCCTGAAATTGCTTTTATTAGAAATGATGGGCTCTCGGTTTCTATAGAATGGCAATACTCAATGAGTTTACCTTTATAATTTGTAGACTTCCATGCTTCTTTTCTATAGGCCCAAACTGTATCAAATATGAGTTTTCTGCAAGGATCAATACCTCCATCAAGGAACATGGATCCAATAAGTGCTTCAAAAAGATTAGCTTGTTGCTTTTCTTTTATTTTTTTCACGTCAAGGTCAACACTATTTTCAATACGAATATAGTCTAAGAGATCAAGTAATTGTCCAATACTAGCTAAATATTTCTTTTGCACGAGTGATGCACGTCGCTGTGTCAAAAACCCTTCGTCGGCGTCGGGAAATTCACGCATTAATTCACGGCTCACTATTATATCTAAAACAGCATCACCTAGAAACTCCAGGCGCTCATAATTTTTTCTAGGCACGGCATTGATAGATTTATGAGTGAACGCCTGTTTTAAATATTCTTTATTTTGGAATATATAATTAATCTTTCTTTCCAATTTAGAGACTGTCTCAGTCCTATCGACCAGATATTGTCTAATTTTTACAAAAAGGTTCAATCGTATTCTTTGATACAAATAACAGCGTTGTGTCCTCCAAAACCAAATGTATTGGATAATAAAGTTTTTACTCCAAAACTCTGGGCAGTGTTAGGGACATAATCTAATGGACACTCAGGATCAGGGGTCTCATAATTAATTGTAGGAGGGAGAATTTTTTCTTGGATTGTTTGAACTGAGGCAACTGCCTCAATACCTCCTGCAGCTCCTAATAAATGTCCTGTCATTGATTTGGTAGAACTGACCTTTATATTTGTATTCTCTTTTTGGAATAGTTCCATTATGGCTGAGGATTCATTTTTATCATTGTAGGGTGTTGAGGTTCCATGCGCGTTTATATAGTCTATATCACTTAAATTTAATCTCGCATCATAAATTGCTCGCTTCATAGCAAGAAGGGCACCAGTCCCTCCCTTGCTAGGTTGAGTGATATGAAAAGCATCATCGGTTGAACCAAAACCGGCCAATTCTGCAAGAATATTGGCGCCTCTATTTTTTGCATGTGATTCAGATTCTATAACTAAAATACCAGATCCCTCGCCAAGGACAAAACCATCCCTTTTTTTATCAAAAGGCCTGCTTGCTTTTTCTGGATATTCATTTGCTTGCGAAAGTGCTCTCATGTTTGCAAATCCTGCAATAGTGAGTCCGGTAATACTTGCTTCTGTGCCACCAGTGACCATAGCATCAGCATCACCAGCTAAGATAAGTCTCATTGCAATTCCTATTGCATCAGTAGCGGATGCACAGGCTGATGTAACGGTTTGATTGGGACCTCTCAGATTCCACTTAATTGATAAGTGCCCTCCTGCTATATTAGCTATCATTTTTGGAACAAATTGAGGGGATACTCTTCGGGCTCCTTTTCTATCAATTATTCCATGCTGCTCTTCAAGAGTTTGAATTCCACCCACGCCAGTACCAATGGTAACACCTATCCGATCAGGGTCAAATTGTCCTTGATCTAAGCCAGACATCTTCATTGCCTCATCTGTTGCATAAAGAGCATAGACTGAGAATGGATCGAGTTTGCGGATATCTTTGCTATCTAGAACCTTTTCGGGATTAAAGTTACTTAATTGTCCAGCTATTTTTACACGATGCTCAGAAGAATCAAAGTATGTAATAGGGCCAATGCCACTGCGTCCCTCTTTAAGGCTGGACCAGAATTCCTTTACACTGTTACCATTTGGTGCAACTGCTCCAACGCCAGTTATGACTATCTTCTCTCTGGACAAAATTCTACTAATTTTATTAATTAACTTTATCGATATATTCGACCGCTGAACCTACTGTGGTGATATTTTCAGCATCCTCATCAGGTATTTCAATACCAAACTCCTCCTCAAATTCCATTATCAATTCAACAGTGTCGAGTGAATCTGCTCCTAGGTCATTTACAAAATGTGCCTCGGATTTAATTGAATCTTCCTCAACCCCAAGTTTATCAATTATTACTTCCTTAACTTTGTCAAATGTAGACATTACTTCTCCTTATTTAATTTATGACCCTACCACCATCAACTGTGATAGTTTGTCCGGTAATATAGCCTGCTTCATTGGATGCTAGAAATAAAACAGCATGTGCAATATCTTCTGGTTTTCCAATTCTTTTTAATGGTATTCTATCTAATAACTCATCTTTTGAATTCAATGGTAGACTTTCTGTCATTTCAGTCTCGATCCAACCAGGTGCTATGCAATTAACAGTAATTCCTCTAGATCCTACTTCTTTAGCAACGGATTGGGTGAGACCCCTTAATCCTGATTTTGAGGAAGCATAATTTGATTGTCCAGCATTACCGGTGAGGCCGACAATTGATGTTATATTTATTATTCTACCGTATTTATTTTTCATCATTGTTTTAATGACAGATTGCATGCTAAAAAAGGCACCGCTAAGGTTTGTTTTTATAACTTCATCCCATTGGCTCTCCTTCATTCTCATTAAAAGAGCATCCCTGGTGATGCCAGCATTATTTACAAGGATATCAATTCTACCATAATGGTCTGTAATTTGTTTGGCAACTTCGGTAAAGTTTTCCTTAATACTAACATCACATGGAAATGGTTCGGCCAAATCACCATTTTCATTAATTTCTTTTACAACAGATTCAATTTTATCCTTTGATCTTGCTATGCAAATTACAGAAGCACCTGCTTTTGCTAGGGTAATTGCGGTTTCGCGACCAATTCCCTGCGATGCTCCAGTAACAATTGCGACTTTACCATTAAGGCTGAACAAAAACCCCCTCCATATCTTTGTAAGCACTAATCCCTTTTGTTTTTAAAGTTTTATCAATTCTTTTATTGAGACCCCTCAAGACATTTCCAGGACCAATTTCAAAAAAACGGCCAACTCCATATTCTTTCATGCTGAGAATGGAACTAATCCACTGAACTGGGCTTTCAAGCTGTTTGATTAATGATTCTTTTATTTCTTGGTTTTTCATTTTTGGTTTTGAATCAACGTTTGAGAACACTGGACAAACGCTATCTGAAAGTTCGAGAGAATTAATCAATTCGGCAAGCTCTTCTCGAACTGGGGACATGAGAGGGGAGTGGAAGGCACCACTAACGTTTAGTTCGATTGTAAGTCTTGCACCGCTGTCTTTTGCTGCATCCATGATGTGATTTACACTGCTTTCTGTCCCTGAAATTACGTATTGTCCCGGGGCATTGTAATTAGCCACAACTACTTCTCTAAACGGGTATTGTGAAGAGCACAATTTTTCTAATGCCTCAATTTCCATACCAATAATAGCTGCCATTTTCCCACTTTCCTTGGAACTGGCTTTTGACATACTATTTGCTCTTGTTTTTACCAAATTTAATCCTGTTTCGAAATTAAAACAGCCACCAATAGTATAAGCAGAATATTCTCCCAAGCTGTGTCCTGCAAGACAATCTGGCTCAAACCCACTTTTGACTAATATCTTACCAATAATAACAGAAACAATATAGATAGCAGGCTGAGTGAACTCTGTTCTTTTTAAAATTTCTTCAGGACCCTCAAAAATAACTGATTTAATGTCATTATTCATTATTTCATTAGCAATATCGAAATACTCTTTTGCGCTAGGTATTTTATCATAGATATCTTTACCCATTCCTACTTTTTGAGATGCTTGTCCAGGGAATAACCAAGCGGTTTTATTCATTTATAGTTCCATTTCATTAAGATACTCCCCCAAGTAAAACCTGCACCAAAAGCAGATAATAAAACATATTCTCCTTCTTGGATTCGTCCAGAATTAACGGCTTCATCAAGAGCAATCGGAATCGTCCCCGCTGTAGTGTTTCCAAACTTATCTATATTTATCAACACTCGATCTTTAGGTATATTACAACGTTCTGCAGCTGCATCAATTATCCGTTTATTTGCCTGGTGGGGAATAAAAAGAGAAACATCTTTTCCAGTCAAATTATTATTGGATAGTATTTTCTCAGAAACTTCTGCCATGCCTTTTACAGCATGCTTAAAAACAGTCTTGCCATCCTGCTTGATATAGTGTTTTCGATCTTTTACAGAATCTATTGTTGCGGGTATTCTGCTACCACCTCCTGGGACAATAAGGTAGTCACCGCCAGAACCATCCATCCGCATAATTGAGTCAATGATTCCGTAACTATAACTAGTTGGTTCTAGTATGACACCGCCGCCACCATCACCAAATATAACACATGTATCTCTGTCCTGAAAATCTAATATTGATGTCATGGTGTCTACTCCAATTACCATCACCTTTTTATGTTGACCTGATTTTATAAAGTTAGCGCCAGTTACAAGTCCATAAAGAAAACCAGAGCAAGCGGCACTTAGGTCAAAGCCCCACGCATTTTTTGCGTTAATATTCTCTTGTACTATTGCGGCAGTTGATGGCGTGAAATGATCTGGTGTGACAGTGCCTACTATAATTACATCAATTTCTTCAGGTCCAATACCCCTTTTAGCTAAAAGATTCTTTGCGATCTCTGTCGATATATCTGAAGTTGCTTCACTTTCATCTACCACGTGCCTCTGAACTATTCCTGTTCTTGACCGAATCCACTCGTCAGACGTGTCCACAATAGCCTCTAGATGACTATTTGTCATAATCTTATCTGGAACGCTGTGGGCAGTTGCGGTTACGGTAGCATTCATTTCAATAACGTAAATGTTATGTTAGTTGGAAGGTTTTTTTAATATCTTTAATAAAAGTGGGACAGTGAAATCAGGCTATTAACTACTACTTGTTACCTAATGGCTCTCCTTTATAATAAAGAACATCACCAACGTAATAGGCACGGTGGGGAAGATGAACTTCTCCTGTATTTTTACATTTAACGGTATTAACAGGGGCAGATTTATAATGGGTTCTTCTCTTTTTTCCACGTGTCTTTGATTGACGTCTTTTTGGCAGTGCCATAAATTCTCCTTAACTCTAAATTATACTTTTTATGTCATCCCAGACATCGGCTTTTTTATCGATTTTGCATGCGCATGATTTATCATTTTTATTAATGCCACAATTATAGCACAAACCCTTACATAAATCACTGCAAACTGGATAGTCGGGACTTGATAAAGCTATCGCATCTGAAAGATAATCTCCAAGGTCGACGATATTATTTTTTATTTTAATCAATTCTTCATTATCCTTTTTTTTGTTATTTATGACCACTTTGGCTGGGGTGACTGTTGTGAATATAAGTTTTGATAAGCACTTTACACACTCTAATTCAATTTTAGCGGTGATTTCGCCGAAAATCTTAAATCCGTCTCTATATTTTTCGGATGTAAAAACACATTTTATATTATTTTCTTTATACCTAGTTCCTCTCTCTGGCAGATAATCAACCGGAACCTGAAATTTTTTGTTAAAAAAATTATCCTTTAAGTCTGATATTTTTAATATCATTAATAAAATCTACTGGATTATTTCATATTAACCAATAGTTACTAACTACTACACTATCAAAACTTAAAGGTTTATCCTAGAGTGCTCCAATGGATTATCTAGATAAATCAAAATTCTCAGTATTATCTTCATTTGTTTCAAAATTAGGAATGTAATCATCTTCTATTTCATCTTCATCCACTCTACTTAATAAATTGTCATCCTCACCCCTCTTCTTAAAAATAATAAACATTATAGTGTGTCCGACCGACAATATTGAAAGGCCAAACGATAAGATTGAGAGGCCAATTATGAAGTATGAAACAGCCAATAACAGGGAAAAGATTGTCTCAATGCCTGACATGCGAGTTGGTATAGATTCAAAGACATAGGGAAATACTTTTGGGAGGGTATAAGAAAAACCCATAAAATTTGTTACTGCTTCTTTGATGCTGGGAATAGTTTCAATTATGGGTGTAAAAACAATTGAGGACGCATAACTAGATAGGAGGTGTAGATCATTTCCAAGAAACCAATCTGACCCAAATACAAAATTAACGAACCCCATACCGTTCATCCAAAACCAACCCATGATTTCTAAACTAAGGAAAACTAGAGGTAGTAGGATCAGGTGATACAGCACGAGTCGCCAAGCGTGACCAAGAGTAATAGAGTATGAATTAAAAACAGCACCTATCGTATCTTCCTCATAAACTCCAACTATTGAAGGTGTAAAAAGCATTGATACTATAAACACAATAGCGGTGTAAATTGTGAAAACAGAACCAAAAAAGTAAACTACGTATGGAACTACAAATAAAATTTTACCTAAAAAAGGAATCGATGAAATTAATCCTATGAATGAGGCAAATATGACA
Source organism: uncultured Fidelibacterota bacterium (assembly GCA_913041325.1). The sequence continues at coordinate 7,837 of CAJWHU010000062.1, forward strand.
AAAAAAGTTATTATCAATATTAATGCTAGAGGAGTCAACAGAATTGATGACATATGCTTTTTCGAATATTTCCAGCCATCTTTTCCGGAAAAAAAGTCATTACCTTTAATTTGTTTAAGTGTTATTCGACTTACTGCTGTGCTGGATAATAATATGATACCTAGCCAAAATATAATCCCTAGCCAATAAATTACCCAACTGTACCACTGCATCTTAGTGCCAAACAAGATGGGGTAGAGACCATGGGATCCAACCGATGTCATTAAATCACGTCCCTCAACAGTTAGTGCCAGATAGGTCAAAATCCAATAAGATGAGAAACCTAGAATATTACCGCGAACGAAAACCCAAATTTTTTTTCCGCTTAAGCCCAGTTTTGGGGACAAAAATATATCCCTGTAATCGAAGTTTAGACTGTATGGACCCATGCTAAATACCTTTGTTATATGTCTTTCCTTACGAAATCAACCCAAGTGGTCATACCTAGGTCATCGGAAAGTGCGTCAGCCGCTGATTTGGCTGCGTTGTAATTATCGTAGCTACCAACACGAACTCTGAACCAAATTTCTTTTTTGTTAAAAACTACCTTCTGGATATATGAGTCGTAACCTTTATCTATCAGTTTTTGCGAAAAAAGTTGAGCATCCTTGAGCATTTTTTTTGATGTTATCTGGATTGTGAATCGATCAGTTTTGGCAAT
>CAJWHU010000063.1 GCA_913041325.1 uncultured Fidelibacterota bacterium
TTCAATCTGAGGACACTGGTCGTTGGAGATTTAATGAGCAAATGGTAAGGATGAACAAAGGCGAACAATTGGACGCCGCACTTAAAAGAATAGAGGATACTGCGAACCTTAGTGATATAGATCTCTCAGAGTTTATCGATTCCACTGATGATGGGGCAGAGTTGAAGCAGACGGGTGAAGAAAAGATATCTGCTGCAATAGAAGTAGAGAAAACTGCAAATAATGCCACGGATACTGATATATCCCAAGATGAAACTGATGCATCTGAAGAGGAGTAAGAATTTAAATTTAACTTGATTTCAAGGAGAGGTGGCCGAGTGGCTGAAGGCGCACGCTTGGAAAGCGTGTTTACGTTTATAGCGTAACGTGGGTTCGAATCCCACTCTCTCCGCAAATCTGCGCAATGTTAGGAATAAACATCATGAAAATATATTGTTTTTACCAAAATACAATTACATTCTTAAATTAAAAGTAAAATGAAAATTTATACCAGTTCAATCCAATACTCACCGTTCTTCACCCTACTACTTTTTGTCAGTTGCTCAAAAATGAGTGATGAAGGTTCAAAGGAAATTACATTTTTTAAGGAAGATTTATATTCTTTAAAAACAAAAGGCAGAGTAGTTAAGCTAACGGAAGAGGGCAGTAAATATACATTTACCTATGATTATCTCGCTGATTCATCAAGCCTAAAAACAAAAGAAGCCTCAAAAAATGACTCTGATTATGATAAGACAATGATTGCAGAACTGAAGGAAAAAGAAAAACAACAAAAACTTGAAACACAGAAACTAGCAGAGAGACAAAATTCAATCAAAATTCTAGAAAAAAAACTTAGCAAGCAAAAGAAACTTTTGGATGCAAGGGAAACTGAACTGGAAAAAAGGTTGAAAGAAGCAGAAATATTAGAGAAAAAACTGGTTGAGAAGAAAGCTATTTTAGACGCAACTGAGGCCAAAAAACTTGTTGATAAAAAAAATGCCGAGAAAAATGCTGAGAAAGAAAGGCTCGCTAAATTAGGTCTTTCCAAGGAAGAAGGTGAATATAAAGATGGTAAAAAAGATGGTCTCTGGTCCTACTATGATCTTAATGGTTTAAAGCTTAGAGAAATTATGTTTGAAAATGGGATGGATCTCTACTGGACATTCTACAAACCTAATGGAAAGAAAGAAAAACAAGGTAAAATGGTAAACGGTAAAGAGGAAGGTAATTGGACCTTTTTTGATGAAAATGGCATAAAAGAAAGAGAAACAGAACATAAATCAGGTGTTGAAGAAGGTATTTATTCACTCTGGTATGAAAATGGTCAAAAAAAGGAGGAGGGCCCCTACCTTGTTGATGTTAGAATAGGCAAGTGGACATGGTGGTATGAAACCGGTGCAAAATGGAGAGAGGGAAACTATCTTGATGGTGAAAGAGATGGTTCTTGGATATTTTGGAACAAAGATGGCTCCCTATGGAAAGAGCAAGTTTACAATAATGGTGAGTTTGTTAGTAAGAAGGAATATTAGAAAAAAATCATTTTAAATTACTAGATTTTGAATAGGAGGGGTGGCAGAGTCTGGCTGAATGCACTGGTCTTGAAAACCAGCAAGGGTTTACGCCCTTCGGGGGTTCGAATCCCTCCCCCTCCGCTTCTAACTTTCTTTATTTGGTCTTCGAATTATTACCTACTTTTTTACTTTTAAAGGGAAAAGTAATTTCCTTATACTTTATACAAGAAAATCAATTCATTAAATGAAACCGCGTGTAAGATTTGCCCCAAGCCCAACTGGAGAACCACATTTAGGTTTTGCAAGAACAGCTCTATACAATTTTTTATTTGCAAAAAGTAGAGGCGGCAAGTTTCTGCTAAGGATAGAGGATACAGACCAAGAGAGGTCAAAAAAAGATTACCAAGAAAAAATGTTAAGTGCACTTAGATGGTTAGGCATAGTATGGGACGAAGAAGTGGTATATCAGTCAAAGCGAAGCGCAATTTACAGCAAACATATTCAGCTCTTGCTTGAAACTGGTAAGGCATATCGATGTTTTGCATCGAAAGATGAACTACAAAAAATCCGTAAAGAAACAAATTCTTACTTATATGATGGAATGTGGAGAAATAAATCTGACGAAGAGGTGAAAGAGCAGTTAAAAAAAGATACAGCTTTTACGGTTAGGTTGAAAACACCTCGAACAGGCAGATCATATTTTGAAGATATCATCTACGGGGATATAAAAGTTTTAAATGACGAGATAGATGATTTTATCATAGTGAGGTCTGATGGAAGTCCTGTTTACAATTTAACAAACGTTATTGATGACAATCATATGAAAGTTTCACATGTGATTCGAGGTGAAGATCATTTGTCAAATACGATAAAACAACTGTTTATTTACGAGGCATTAAACTTAAAAGTGCCCCAATTCGCTCATTTGCCCATGATATTGGGTGAAGATAGAAAAAGACTTAGCAAGCGACATGGTGCAAAGGGTCTTTCATCCTACAGGGATGAGGGATACCAACCAGAAGCAATTATAAATTATCTCGCATATTTGGGTTGGAACCCGGGGACAAATGAGGAGATAATGGACTTGCCAAAATTAGTATCAAAATTTGATTTATCCAGAGTTCAAAAAAAAAGCGCAATCTTTGATTTAAAAAAATTAAACTGGATAAGCTCTCAGCACCTTGTTGCGCAGGCAAATAAAGAAATTTTCAATAGTGTGAGAATTTTACATCCAAATTGGGGAGTTACAAGAAGCGACAACTACTGCTTGAAGGTTATCAAATTGCTCAAGCCTCGATCGGATACAATCTCAAAATTAGTAGACCTTTCTGATTATTTTTTTTCTGACCCAAAGGAATTTTATGACAAAGATATTAAAGTAGTATGGGGTAGGGACACCGTGCAAATAATGAGCGATCTCTTGAAAATTCTTGAGCTTGCAAAAGAAAAAGAGGAAAACTATTTTGAAAAAGAAATAGGTTTGTACATTAAACAAAAAGAAATGAGTTTTGGCCTAGTGATAAAGCCTCTAAGACTTGCTATTTGTGGTAATACTAGCGGACCATCCATTTATGATATTATAGAATTGGTAGGTATAGAAACTTCAGCAAATCGATTAAAATATGCCATTGAAGCCTTGAGATATGATTAAGTCAAAAAGTGGCAACAAAAACTTCATTCAGAAGATCATTGATGCAGATAATCAAACAGGAAAGTGGGATTACCGAGTTCATACCAGATTTCCTCCAGAGCCAAATGGATATCTTCATATTGGTCATGCTAAGTCTATTTGTCTCAATTTCAGCATTGCAAAAGAGAATAATGGGTTATGTAATTTGAGGTTTGATGATACCAACCCTGTGAAGGAGGAGCAAGAATTTGTGAACTCAATCATCGATGACGTAAGGTGGCTTGGATTTGATTGGGGAGAGCGTATGTATTTTGCCTCAGATTATTTTGATCAAATGTACGATCTGGCCATCCAGCTAATCAAAAATAATAAAGCCTTTGTGTGTGATCAGACCCCGACAGAAATAAGGGATGACAGGGGCACGTTGACTGAAAAAGGTAAAGAGAGCCCGTATAGAAACCGTAGCATCAGCGAAAACATTAATTTATTTCAACGGATGAAAAGCGGGGAATTTAAAAACGGAGAAAAAACACTCAGGGCCAAGATTGATATGGCCCATACGAACCTCAACATGAGAGATCCTGTGATTTATAGGATACTCCATTCGTCGCACCATAGAACAGGAGATAAGTGGTGTATTTATCCTATGTACGACTGGGCTCATGGAATTGAAGACTCTATCGAAAAAATCACACACTCAATTTGTACACTTGAATTTGAAGATCATCGCCCTTTGTATGATTGGTATCTTGAACAGTTAGATATTTACCATCCTCAACAAATTGAGTTTGCAAGGCTTAATATAAATTTCACCGTCCTAAGTAAGAGAAAATTAAAGCAGCTAGTGGATGAAGGGCATGTTGATGGATGGGACGACCCAAGAATGCCTACAATCTCTGGGCTGAGGAGAAGAGGTTATACTCCAAGTTCAATTCGAAATTTTGCTAATGAGGTTGGGGTTACTAAACGAGATTCAATAATTGATATAGTTCGTCTAGAGAACTCATTGAGGGCAGAACTAAATAAAAGTTGTAACCGAGTTTTCGGGGTTTTAAATCCTCTTAAAGTAGTGATTACAAATTATCCGGAGGATGTCACGGAGACATTAAAAGCTATTAACAATCCTGAAGATCCAAATGCTGGAAATCGAGATCTACCATTTTCAAGAACTCTCTACATTGAAAGAGATGATTTTATGGAAGATCCACCAAAAAAGTTCTTTCGTCTCAGACCTGGCGGAGAAGTTAGGTTAAAATACGCATATTTTATTAGATGTCATGATGTTATCAAGGACGATAATGGTAATATTATTGAGATTCATTGTAAATATGATCCAAAAACTCTTGGGGGAATTGCTCCAGATGGAAGAAAAGTAAAAAGCACGATTCATTGGGTATCCGCTGAACATTCTGTAAATGGTGAGGTACATCTATATGATCGTCTTTTTGTAAGATCTGACCCTGAGGGGAATAATAATTTCTTAGATGCTTTGAATCCTAATTCACTTAGGGTGATAAATTGTGCAAAGTTAGAACCACTACTATCAAATCCTAAAAATGAAATATTTCAATTTGAAAGATTGGGCTATTTTAAGAGAGATAGTAAAATATCCAATGACCGCAAAAATATATTTATACGTGTAGTTACGCTCAGGGATTCTTGGGCAAGATATCTAAAAGAAAACATAAAGTGAAACTAAATTGCCCTAGATTAAATCAACGATTAACACTAATTTGAGTTCATGAAAGTGCTGACAAGCAAGCTAAAAATACTATATGCAATGGCCTTTGTGTCTACAATTTTTGGTAAGGAACCTGCGGCATATATTTATCTCTTGCCATTTGACAATATACAGAATGATCCAGCGGTAGAGTGGATTGCATCTGGATTGCGAGATATGGTAAGTGAGGAAATAAAAAGCATCTATGGTGTAAAAATAAAAAGCAAAGAAGATCTTGAAGTTATTATGAATGATCGTTCACTTATGTTAAATCAGCCTAGAGGATCTCGTAATCTTCTTATCCTAGGAAAATATAACCGACAGTTAGATAAGGTACACGTCACTATCCAGGTTGTTGATGTGGCTAACTGGGAGGAGTTAGCCAAGACAAAGTTAACAGAAGTATATACCCAAATACCTGCATTGAATAAACAGGTGGGTGCATCTGTTAATGAAATGATTAAGCCATTTCTGCCAAAAGAACCTATCGTAAAGGTAAGCCCCTATCCTAAATACATTCCTAACGAAGCATTAAGAGAGCGGCATCCAATATCTGTACAATCAAAAAATGTTGCAACCCAATTAGATGATCAAATTGCAGAATTAGAGGCATCTATGGAGTCTTTATTGAGCGCAAACGCGAGGAAAAAAGAAAGGAAAGAAAAAGAAAAATCTAGCTACAATTCTGGCGAGTGGTCGATGGATTTTGATGTTGACAGAAAGATGGAAGAGAACCCAGAAAATGATGGAAATACTATGCTGTTATCATCAGTGCTGGATCAATTATTGACAAATCCGTACGATGTCGAGCTACAAAGGCCTGAATTTGAGTACCATCAGGATGATGAATTATACATGACAGTCAGATTCCCTGTAGTATACAGGCTAAAAGACAAAATTCTTAAAGATATGCTCACTGGGTTACCTTACACTGGTTTAGAGCAAAATGGCACCTTGACGGTATTTTATTTTGACAGGACAAAATTCAACTTTCCATCGCACCATGTTGAGTCGATAAAGTCTGGCTCATATCGTAACGTTCCAGTTTTAAGAATATTTGATAATAACCGAAATACCCTAATTGTAGTCGCGGATACGCCAGAGGAGTATTGGCATGGACGAAATAGCAATAAGGTATTATATGTACCTCAGCATCAATTTTCTCCATTAATCGATTTTACTGTTGGTGGCTGGTCAATTCAGGTTGCAATGGAGACGGTAGACATTCAAGCAGTTTATGAATTTATCATACCGGTAAAAGAGATGGAATCTTTGAGTAATGTCAGCCTTAAATTCGTTAATGAAAATGAGTTAAGGCAGTTTTTAGATCCAATATTATGAATAGTTTTTTGGAAATTTCCCTTTGAATTTATACATATAGTTTTTGTAGAATAATTACATACTAATGAAAAATATATTATTTTTAATACTAATAAATATTCTATTTAGCCAGAAGCTAAGCACTATTGACATAGGATTAATGAATCTAGAGAGTTCGCTTGAGATAGCTCAAAGATCATCTCAGCGCGTGTTCGTAGAAGATTTTACTGGTCTAAACTGACCATACTGTCCCTCGGCGAGTTTCGCTATTTCAGAAATGTTAGACATGTATCCCGGAACTCTAGTAACTATAGAGTGGCATAGCCCTGGATATACCCCGGCAAGTTCCGATTTTAGTCTCCCCGAATATTCACAAAGAGCGGCTCTTTACTCTGTTGGCGGTATTCCTCATAGTCAGTGGAACGGTGTCGAATCCACCTCAGGCGGATATCCCGATGGAAACTGGGGTGCTATGATTAATGGTTTCACCACTATTTACAATAACATGATCAATGCTGATACGCCATATGAAATCGATATTAATGGGTATGTAGAAGGCAATGTAACCTACGATATCACTGTTACATTGGATATGGACATGAGCAATTCCTTCATGAAGTTGGAAACATTTGTTGTAGAAGATAAAATTATGTCTTACTGGTCAGGAGCATCCAATTCTGAGAGCGGCCCTTGGCATAATGCTAGAAATGTTGCAAGAGAATGGTTAAACCCTGAGACGGTAACAATAAACACCGCAGGAGAAACTCAGACTTTTACTGGATCATTTAACCTCAACCCCAATTGGAATGCTGATAGTATTAAAATTGTTTCAATAATCCAAAATACTTCAACAAAAGAGGTTTTTCAAGCTCGAGAGATAAATATCAATGACATGAATCCAGATATTGATGAAGACGGAGTTCTAAATGTTGTAGATAACTGTGTCGATGGTTACAATCCAGATCAAGCAGATATTGATGAAGACGATATTGGTGACATTTGCGATCCATGCAACAACAAAGTATACATTACTGGAAATGTAAATGGCGATACTTTCATTGGTGAAAGTTTGGCACCTAAAATTGATATATTAGATGTTTTGATGCTCTCTGATCATATCTCAGGTAATAGTTCTCATGACTGCCAAGAGCTTGCTCTTAACATTAATGGTGATAATTTCATAAACATACTAGATGTTATATCACTTGTACAACAAATTAAGAGAGGAGATATTTAAAATAATATCTGTCATGAGATGCACAATAGATCCATCTGTGTAATTTTCACATTATTGTTATTGAGCTACAACCACGCTCATAGTCAAGAAAGTAAGATTCCAAACCTGAGTATTAATTTAATTGATGGGACAAAAGCCAAGATCCAAGACTTAGCCAAGGATGGCCCTCTAATTATAGACTTCTGGGCAACTTGGTGTATTCCCTGCAAGAAGTTAATGAAGCATCTAAACAAATTTGTTTTAGATTATGGTGATCAGGGATTAACTATTTTAATGATCAATGTTGACTCGCCTAGATCTATTGGAAAGGTAAAGACGTACATAAAATCCCAGGATTACCAATTTTTAGTTGGTTTAGATCCAAATAAAATAATATCAAAAAAATTAAATAATGTTGTAATGCCTACGACCATATTAGTTGATAAAAATGGTAATATTGTATGGCGGCACCAAGGTTACGTACAGGGTGAGGAAAAACTGATAAAAAAACAGATAGAAGAGATTCTAATGAACGATTATGGCAATGAGAATGGCCTACCCCCTGATGTGTAAGTTTTTTTTCTCTCTTATTTTAGTCTTAAATCTATTGAATGCTACAAACATTAATTTTAGTGGCTCTTTAAAATCTGACTACGGAAGTAGCTACGATTTTTATGATATATCTGAAAATATAATTGACTTAAACTTTTTTTCTGATGACTTTCAGGGGTGGGTGCAATACGAGTATTCAAATCCCCCTGACATTGGTTTTACAACAAATGATATTAGAAAATTCCGATTGGAGTATTCCAAAAATAATTTTAGTGTCAAACTTGGTGACATTTACGAAATGTGGGGTAGAGGACTGGTTCTAAACCAGTTTGACGATCAAATAATGAATTTTGATAATGGAACAAGGGGACTTTATTTAGAATTCAATAAGGGTCCCTACTCATTCAGCCAAATAAATGGGGTTTCTGATATTTGGCTAATGGGAGCAGGGAACAGGGTCCCCGATTTAAATAATTTTCATAATATGGCAGCAAGTAAGCTCAGTTACAGCAATGATAAATTTTCCCTTGGACTCATGTCCCTAAGATCAAATGAGGAGCATCAAAAAATGTTTGG
>CAJWHU010000064.1 GCA_913041325.1 uncultured Fidelibacterota bacterium
ATATCAATAAAATTAATACTGGAAAAAAATTACCTCTTTGGATTGTTGGCACATGCTCATTTGGGTATTTTGATGATCCGTTAAGCGAATCTTTTGCTGAGGAACTGATCCGAGCTGATATGAACGCGGCAGCTTCGGTTATAGCAACCAGTCGTCCAATAACAGTTGTTGGCAATGAACGTTATACCCTTGATATTTTTGAATCAGTATTCAAGAATGGAGCCGTAAACAATGATGGAATTGGTATAATACTACAATCAATAAAAGATGGGTCTAACGAGGGCCAGTACTTTCACCTCTTCGGCGATCCTGCTATGAAAATTCCCATGCCTAAAGATACACTAATTTCTCTTTTTACAGATCCAGATACACTAGAAACCCTTGAGGTTGGACTATTGAACGGTATTCAAAACATAATAAACAGCGAGGGGGACGGTTTCTTTATCTTAAGAGATGCAAATAAGTCCATAACTCGTGATTATGAAATATCAAATGCAACTCATTCCTTGTCATATATACTCCCAGGAGCCACTTTGTTCAGGGGCCAATTTACATTTTCTGGCTCATCGATAAGTGCGAGCTATCGTATACCAGAAGATATTTCCTACTCGGATGAAAAGGCATCTATAATAACATACATTTATAATGAAGAAAATGAAGGCATCGCATCATATCATAACATCGTATTAAAAGGCGGTAAACCGGCACAAGATAAAAATGGGCCCATAATCTATTTCGAGGATATCGATGGCCAGAGATTCGAAAGTGGCGACCATTTTCCTAATAACCAAATATTGGTGATCTATTTGCAAGACCCATTGGGAATTAACTTAACAAACGAGACCGGACACGAAATAACTATAAAAAACCATGAAAATTTAAGTGTAGAAATAGTAACGGATGATTTTTACTATAATGCAAATAGTATAACAAATGGTAAAATACTGCATCTTGTAAACAATGATTTTATTAACATAAGCGTAAAGGCATGGGATAATGCTAATAATCCATCAGAAAAATTAATTAAGCTTTATAGAACAGAAAGTGAAAAATTAAAAATATATAATGCTTATAATTTCCCAAACCCATTTTATGAGGGAACCGATTTTGTTTTTGAGGTAAATCAAGATTTTGATGTTGAATTAGATGTATTCAGCGTCGGTGGTAAAAGAATTTGGTCAAAGTACGATCATAATTTTAAATCAGGAGTTAATATTATAAAATGGAATGGTAAAAATGCTTTTGGTTCACAGATATCTAATGGCGTATACATTTACCGGTTGAAGGTTATTGGTAGTAAAACAACATTAAATTATATTGGGAAATGCGCTAAATATCGTTAACCAAAATGCATAAGTATAATAAAAAAATTTTAGCATCAAAATCCTCGAGAAGGGAGAAAATTCTCAAAATGATAAACATAGACTTCTCGGTCATTCCAAGCAACGTCATTGAAGATTTTGAACTAAGACTACCACCAGAAGCATTTGCAGAGCATTGGGCACGAGAAAAAGCAAGAGTCATATCTAAGTCAAAACCAAAATCATTGGTAATTGGGGCAGATACCATTGTCGTGTTGGACTCAATGAAGTTAGGAAAGCCTGAAAATGAAATTGAATGCATCTCAATGCTAAAACTATTGTCGGGGAAGACACATCAAGTCATAACTGGTGTTTCATTATTACATGGAGAACTAGAATTAGATATTAGTTTTAATTCTACTACATTGGTTTCAGTAAAAAAAATAACTCAAGTTGAAATCTCGACATACATATCACTATATAATCCATTAGATAAAGCTGGTGGTTACGGAATTCAGGATGGTTTCTCAGCATTCATAAGTTCTATTAATGGATGTTTTTATAATGTAATGGGGCTTCCAATATCTAAATTATACTCTGTTTATAAAAAATTAAATTATAACTATGGTTTATGATAAATTTTGCAACGGAATAATTTTAAATAATAAAAAAATTAAATATAGATTTATTCACTCAAGCGGTCCTGGAGGGCAGCATGTAAATAAAGTATCAACGGGAGTAATATTAGAGTATGATTTAACGCTAGAAAAATATCCTTGTTGGTTTATTGATAGGATTAGAAAAAATTTACAAAGTCACCAAATATCCAATCAAAATGTTATAAAAATAAAATCTACTAAATATAAATCACAGAAAATGAACCGAAATGAAGCTAAAAATAAGCTAATTTTAGTTTTTGAAGAATGTTCAAATAGAAAAGTAAAGAGAAGGTTCAAGCCTTTACCAATGAAGCAAAAAGAGCTCAGACTGAAACTTAAAAAATTGAATAGCCATCGTAAGCAAATGAGAAAGAAACCGGATATTTATGAATAAACTTTTACTAGACTGTGATGAGCTATTAAATTGAAATAACAAATTATGTATATATGGCCCAATTTTATATAGAATTAAAAGAAATACGTGAATCAAGAAAAATATCATTAGAGGACATAAGCGAGCGCACCAAAATCAATGTGCAGTATTTGATCGCAATTGAGTCTGGCAAATTTAGTGAGATAGAAACCCCATATTTGCGCCTTTTTTTAAGAGCCTATGCTGAGGAAATTGGAGGCAATTCGCAAAGAGCTCTTGAACAACTAGACTCCTTTATGGGCACAAAAAAACCAACCGTAGTTAGTAGTCCAGAAGATGAAAATGAAGAAATTGAGGATTTGGGCCTCTTCAATAAATCAGGTTTAAATCCAAAAAAACTTAGAGACGATTATTTCATGGGAGCCATTTTTTCCTTTATTCTCATCTTCGCAATTATAGTATTTCAAAAAATCTTTGACGGAGAAAGTAATGCAATTAATACCACCTCTGGTCCTATTTTGCAAAACATGATTAAGCCCATAACCCAAGATGACTTATTAAAAGGGTATATTATAGATGAAACCAGTCAGGAATTGCTCTATTTAAATGCTCCATATTTTATAAAAATCAAAACCACTGAACAAACAGCGTTTACGTTAATTAAAGATAGTGTTAATCATGTATCAAAAGTTTTAAATGCAAATCAAGAAAATAACCTAGAAACTAGTGGCGAAATGTCTGAGCTAATTTTTAGCTCCACAGTTGGTTTGTCAATGTTCATCAATTCAACGGAGATAAAACAAGTCTCAAATTATAACAACCCTCTACGCGTGTTCATAAAAAGTAATCCATCGTCCATATCGATTGAGCGCTTCAAGCCACTACCCTAGCCTTATCTAACCCACAACTACCCACTTTTGCAAGAGATATTCTTGTAAATACCGTAATATCTTAAAATATAGATAAATTATATTGACATTTATCGACGACCTAGGTAACATTGTGGGTAGTTGTGGGTAAAAACTCCTTAGTAATATGACTTTGACAAAAGATACATTCATTGGCGAATATTCTTATTCTCTTGATAGCAAGGGCCGGATAAATATTCCAGCGAAATTCAGACAGTCTTTATCAGAAGATAATGATAATACTTTTGTCATTTCTCGAGGAATGGATCCATGTATTTATGTATATCCCCTCCTTCAATGGCAATTAATTGAGCAAAACTTGAGAAACTTATCATCTCTTCAAAGCGTAAACAGAACCTTCATACGCAATACAGTAAGGTACGCTACTCCTTCCACCTACGACAAGCAGGGCAGGATCAGCCTATCACCATATTTGATTGATTATGCAGGATTAGTTAGGGAGGTACAAATTATTGGCATGGTCAACAAAATGGAAATTTGGGATCCGGCTCAATTAGTAGAAACCGATAAAAGAAATATAAGCATAGATCCAAGGGCCTATGATGATTTGGCAGATAAGATCACACTTTGATAGAGGAACAAGATCATTTAGAGTCATTTTCTCATATCCCAGTTATGAGCGAGGAGGTAATGTCCTTATTAAAAATTATTTCAGAGGGAGTTTATGTAGATGGGACAATTGGATTAGGCGGACATTCAGAATCTATATTATCTCAACTCTCGCACAGTGGGCACCTCATAGGTATTGATCGAGATGTTCAGGCCTTGGAAATATGCAGAAAAAGAACCCTCACAAAACATAGTAATTTTTCCCTTTTCAATGACTCTTATTCAAATATACGTAACATTTTGGATCAAAAAGGGGTCTTGGAGGTTAATGGCATGTTACTAGATCTTGGACTATCCTCCTTCCAATTAGATAATTCTAGAAGAGGATTTTCATTCAAAAGAAATGAAAACCTAGATATGAGATTTGATAATTTTCAAAAAATATCGGCTTCTGACATAATTAATAAATTCTCTGAAAAGGATATTGCGGATATAATATTTATTTACGGTGAAGAAAGACTATCTAGGAAAATTGCAAGAAAAATTGTCCAATTACGGCCAATAACTACTACTTTCGAATTAGTAGGGGCAATACAAAAATCTACCCCGCCAAAGAACAGAAATAAAACAATTGCTCGTGTTTTTCAAGCAATAAGAATTATTGTTAATGATGAACTTAAAAAACTTGAGGAGTTTCTTGACGTTTTTTATAAAAGATTATGTGTTGGCGGGCGAGTAGTACTAATCAGCTTTCATTCACTTGAAGACAGGATGATTAAGCACAAATTTAAAACCCTAGAAAAGCACAAAAAGATAAGGGTACTAACCAAAAAACCACTCTATCCAACGAAACTTGAGTCTACGCAAAATAGAAGAAGTAGAAGTGCAAAGTTACGGGCTGCCGAAAAGATATGATTCTGAGGAAGAAAAGACTTTCGAAACAGACACAGAACCTTATCCAAAGTATAGTTTTTTTTACCTCTACAATCGCAATAATTATATCCCTAATTATTTATCTTTGGGTGTATACTGAAATAGATGAAACAATTTTAGAAATTGAAATACAAAATTCAACATTAGCTGAGTTGCGAAATAACATTGAGGAAATTAAAAACGAAATAGAATCTTTAAATCGTGCTGATGTAATAGCTAAAAAAGCTAAAAAAGAGCTCGGGATGGTTTTTACACAGCCTGAGACTCTGAGAATAATAGTTGGTAATATTTCTGGAGCTTCGTTGTGACAAAAACATATCTGAAATATCGAAGCAGGATTGTATTTCTATCTTTATTCATACTCCTTTCTTGGGCAGGTTTATGCATAAGGTTATTTCAAATACAAGTTCTTAGCGGAGACCACTATCAAAAGGTTGTTATTAAACAATCACAAAAAAAGCAACCAACCCCAGCGGTCAGAGGTAATATTTTTGATAGAAACAACAGGCCATTGACAAGAAACATAATACATTACACCTTATCAGCCAATCCAGCCAAAGTGTTGGACAAAAAAAAATTGGCATCCGCCTTAAGTGAAATTACCGGTTATGGAAGGGATAAATACCTAAAAAAATTAAACTCGAATTCAAAATTCGTTTATCTTGAACGAAATATACAGGGGGATAAAATCAATTCGCTCCAAACAAAAGCAATCCAAGGGCTCAATATTAGCAGAAAGTACCGAAGATATTATCCACATGATGAAATTGCTGCACAAATTTTAGGCTATACGAATATGGATGATGATGGAATATCGGGGATTGAAAAAGATTTTAATAATTATCTAAAAGGCGAGTCGGGTTGGATATACAAGACTAAGGGCTGGAGCGGGAAAGTACAACATAAAAATGGCATGCCTTTCAAGCGTCCAATTAATGGTAGCAATATAAAACTAACAATTGATTTAGAATATCAGTCTATTCTCGAGCAGGAGTTGCTCAGAAGGCAAATAAAAACGGAGGCATTATCTGCTACTGGAATTATAATGGATCCGGAAACTGGAGCAGTGCTTGCAATGGCTTCAACTCCTGGATTTAATAATAATCGCTTCAGCTCTTCAAACCCAGAATATCATCGGATAAAATCTATAACAGATCAATTTGAACCAGGATCCACATACAAAATTGTTTCGGCAGTTTCTGGTTTGAACAATAATATTATTAACCTAGAAAATGAGTTCAATTGTGAAAATGGAACATACCAATATTACACTATTAAAATAGAAGATCATGGCAATGAGAAAGGCTATGGTATGCTTACTCTTCCTCAAATTATACAACACTCAAGTAATATTGGGATAATCAAAATGATTGAAAGAGTAGGCCCCAAAATACTATACACCACAAGTAGAGATTTTGGATTTGGTTCAAGAACCGGAATAAGCTTGAATGGAGAAATTCCAGGAAAACTAAGCTCATTTCTTGACTGGAGCGCTATTTCTCTTGGTCAGATTGCAATGGGACATGAGGTTGGAGTTACTGCAATACAATTAGCAACCGCTTACTGTGCTATTGCAAATGGCGGTTATCTTTTGAAACCAAGGATAATTAAGCAAATAATTGACAATAATGGTGAGTTGGTGTACGAAGAAAAACCTACCGTGATAAGAAAAATTTCTCAGACAGAAAAAATTAAACAAATACGACAAATGTTGAGAGGAGTCATTATTTATGGAACTGGAAAAAATGCAAACATCGAAGGCTGGGACGTAGCTGGTAAAACTGGCACTGCTCAAAAGTGGATTAAAGGAAAGTATTCAAATAAGCATTTTGTTTCAAATTTTGTTGGGTTTTTCCCTTTTGAGAACCCTCAGCTACTAGGATTCATAATGCTTGATGAGCCAAGACAGCCATACCATTGGGGAAACGAAGGAGCAGCTGTCGCATTTAGTTCCGTAATGAAAAGGATAATAAACATGGACGACGGAATAGCTCCTCCATCTAAAAAGCATCAGGAAAGTTCGGCCTATGTTAATTATGATGCTGATGGTACTGGAAGTTATATTTCTGCGAGAACTACAATTAATAATTTTCACAATAGAATAAGCGTGCCCGAGTTAAGAGGGTTGAGTATAAGAAAAGCTCTACATACACTTGAAAAGCATGATTTGAAGTTTAAATTGAAAGGTAATGGAAAGATCACTTGGCAAAACCCCAGTCCTGGAACTATTGTACAAAAGGGTACAGTGTGCACTGTAGGACTGCAATGATAAAAAACCTAAAAGACATACTAGGTAATAATTTTTGTCCTGGTCAAGATTTACCGGCTATCGATATAGCTGGGATAGAAACAAATTCAGCTAAAATTAATCGAGGTGATATTTTTGTGGCTGTTGTTGGTAACAAAGTAGATGGTCATGATTTTATCAAAGACGCTATTGAGGCTGGCGCCTCTGCTATTATATCATGCGAGGAATACACAGGTAAAATCAGTGTGCCATTAATTAGAGTTTATAACCCAAGAAGAGCAGTATCCGCTTTAGCAGCAGAGCTCTATGGTAATCCATCAAAAGATCTTACAATTATAGGGATAACAGGCACAAACGGCAAAACAACAACAGCGGCTCTGATCAGTTCGGTGCTAAAGCAAGCTGGGCACAAAATCGCCCAAATCGGTACTCTGGGATTAATATCAGATGCTATTAATCATTTTGATACATTAACAACTCCTGATGCAATAACATTGCAGCGTACTTTTTCAAACCTTCTAAAGTCTGATGTTACTCATGTCGTAATGGAGGTATCCTCCCATGCGCTAGATCAGGAAAGAGTGGCAAATGTGGACTTCGATATAGCTGTATTTACAAATCTATCACCTGAGCATCTTGATTACCATAAAACATTAGACTCTTATTTTGAAACTAAACTAAAGCTTTTCAAGATGTTGCCCCAATCTTCAAAATCAATCGTAAATACCTCAACAAAATACGGCCAAATGATCGAGGAAATATCGACCACCCCACCTATTTCTTTTTGTGGTAAAAATGATTCGTCCTTCAATTTTTTAGAGATTGAAATTTCAATATCTGGTATCAGGGGCATAATAAAAGCAGATAACGAACACTACTCAATCAATTCAAATTTAATTGGGCGATTTAATGCTGAGAATATTTTAGCAGCAGTATCTGTTGCGCATGTAATGGGCGAAAAAAAAGTTGACATACAAAAAGGGATTGAGGCTTGTTCATTAGTTCCAGGAAGAATGGAACCATTTATTACAAAAAAAGGAGTAAATGTGCTAATTGATTATGCACATACTCCCGATGCTTACGAGAAAGTATTAAAAACAGTTTCAGAATTAAAAAATAAAGGTGAAATATTTAGTGTTTTTGGGGCAGGCGGAGACAGAGACAAGAAAAAAAGACCTGAAATGGCTAAAATCGCAGAATCTTACTCAAAACACTGTTTCATCACGCCTGATAATCCAAGAAGTGAAAATCAATATGAAATAGCATCTGATATCAAAAGTGGTTTCAAAGGGGTAAACTATAGCATTTACAATGAGAGAGGCAAAGGGCTACGTAGTGCCATTGATGGGGCTATAAAAAATGATATCGTTCTCGTCCTCGGTAAAGGTCGCGAAGAGTACCAAGAAGTTAACGGTGAAAAATTCAATTACTCGGACCTGCTCATAATAGAGGAATACTTATGAGAATTGCTATAA
>CAJWHU010000065.1 GCA_913041325.1 uncultured Fidelibacterota bacterium
ATGTTAGCGATAGCCAGCTAAGTAAAAGGCTAATATCCATTGTTTTGATAATACAATTATTGTTCATGCCTTTCACAATGGCAAAAGCAAACTATCATTCCCACGATCGTTCTGGCAATTTTGTTGCTTGGGATTACAGCTACAATCTTCTCCAGTCCTGTGGTCCAAATGGCGTTATCTTCACAAATGGTGATAACGATACTTTTCCTCTGTGGTATCTACAGGAGGTAGAAAAGTTACGAACAGATGTTGCAGTCGTAAATCTTAGTCTTTTAAACACCCCTTGGTATATAAAACAATGGAGAGATAAGCGAGAAAAAAACACCCAATTCATTAGCCTAAGTGATCGTACAGTCGATAAACTAACCTCTAGTCTTCAGCGCTGGGAAAAACAAAAAGTCAGAGTACCTGTGACTAATGACCCTAAAAATAAAAATGGATTTATTGAATGGGAGCTTGAACCTACTTATCAAGGTCAAGCTCTTAGGGTGCAAGATATGATGATTATGCACATAGTAAATGAAGCAGCATGGGAAATACCTATTTATTTTGCGGTCACCGTGTCACAACAAAACAGGATTGGCCTTGATAGCTATTTAGATATGGAGGGTCTTACCTTTCATTTAAAAAGCCACAAGACTACGGGAATTGATAAGGAAAAAATGTTTCAAAATCTAATGACCGATATTGGTCCGCCAGAATGGTCGATAGATTTTGATCATAAAAGCTTTTATAGCAGTCTCAGTGAAGAAAACAGCAGTTCGTTATCCTGGTCAAAGAATTATCAGCCTGGATACATGTTCCGCAATTTAGGCAACAAGAAAGTCTACTTTAACAAACAAACTAATAGATTACTACAAAACTACCGAAGCGCTTATGTACAATTAGCTTTTACCTATTATCTTGACTACATGAGGGAGTCAGGCAAGAAGAAAGCTGGTTCAAAAGAATTAACATTAGAATTAAAAAGACGTATTGTTTCAATATTAAACAAGATGTCAAGAAATATTCCTGAGGAAACAATACCCATTCAGTCTGGTGATTTACACCACCAGATTGCACGAATATATGGTGATTTAGATGAGAAAGAATCGATGAGAGAAATAATGGAAACTCTCATTAACCAAGAAAATAGCCGTCCTCTAAAAAGAGTTGATTATGCAAACTCATTTTATCGTGATTTAGGTGATGAAGGCGTTGCGATAGATGTTTTGGAAGAAATGAGGTCAAAGTATCTAAAAGTTGAGGGAATGATAAAAACTAGAGGTTTTAGCAGTAAAACAGTTAGTAGCGGCGACTGGGCTCGATGGCAAAAGGCATATCCAGAAATAATTTCCTCTCTTGTATATATTTATAGAGATACAAAAAAGTTGGAAGAAGCAGAGTCGGTACTTAATGACTGGGTAAGAAGAAATCCAACCGACCAAAATGCAAAAGACATTCTTAACGAGGTGCGTTCTGATATTAAAACTGATTAGGTCGTTATGGCCGTTGCTGATCCTACTATTTCTATAATAATACCGCATTGGAACGGCATTGACATTTTGTCAGAATGCTTGTCCTCAGTTCTGAAAAGTAGCTTTAATTCTTATGAAATAATAATCGTTGATAATAATTCAACAGACGGCAGCCAGAAATGGATTAAAGAAAACCACCCCGATGTTCACTTGATTGAAAATCAATCAAATCATGGTTATGCTGGTGGGTGCAATAATGGAGCAGATGCAGCAAAGGGCGAATATGTGCTGTTTCTCAACAACGATACCATACATGAACCAGATTGGTTAACCCATTTGTCTGAAACTATAGAAAGAGGCGATAATATCGCCGCAATACAGCCGAAGATACTCAACTACTATAAAAGAAACTTTTTTGATTATGCAGGAGGTTCCGGAGGTGGCATGGATATATTATGTTATCCTTTTGCAAGAGGAAGATTGTTCCTTGAGAGGGAACAAGATAATGGACAGTATGATGATGCCATACCTTGTTTTTGGGCTTCAGGAACATCAATGATGGTAAAGAAAGATCTTTTTTTTAAAGCTGGTAAATTTGACGAAACTTTTTTCGCTCATATGGAGGAGATTGATCTATGTTGGAAGCTACATGCAATGGGATACACCATATGGGTTGAACCTAAGTCGGTCGTTTTTCATAAGAATGCAGTCTCATTGCCAATGTACACACATCGGAAACATTATCTAAATCATAGGAACAGTCTATTAATGATATTTTCGAACTATTCTTTAATAAACGCATTTTATTTTGGTACGATAAGAATAATTTTAGAATTCACTTCTTTATTATATGCTGCCTTCAAAGTTGATTATAATCATTTTTCAGGAATCCTGAGAGCATTAGGTTGGATTATGCTAAATCCAAGATCTATAGCACGGAGGCGTAGAAATTTTAAAAAAATTCGCATTCTCGAAGATAAAGACATTTTAAAAAAACTTTGCAGGACCCCAATTGTAATGGCGCACTTTATACTTGGTAAAAAGACTTACTCGGATATTTTTATGAGGTAAGATTGATACTGATCTCTCCTGTCAGGGTCTAATTCTTTTAAATCCATTAACAATTCTTTTTGGCCCAGCCTCGATAGCATATCAGCTATTTCTTCTGATTGGGATTTTAAAAAATATTGTGTTTGATTGTCCCTGCCAATATCACGATAAGATTCGGATATGCCATCAATCATTACATTTAACTCTTCAACGGCAATATCAGCTTGACCGTTATTAAATGAATCAAGGGCAATGTACCATGCGAGTCTCGCTTTTCTGAGTCCTAAATTTCTGTATAAATTATCCACTAGGCTAGTTCGATATCCCCAGCCCTTTTTATAATCAGAAGCGTTTCCTCGTAAAGCAATCTCTCGTGCTAGATCGTAGGATTCATTTCCGCCTTTGAAATCATACGTATCAATTTCCCCTCCAATAATTAAATGAGCATAATAGGCTAAGAATCCACTCAAAGGCTCAAAAAGGACAGGGTCGTAGAAAATACTTCCCCCTGGATTGTAATAAAATTGAGAGCTTTTATCAAAATAGCGAAGGTCTCTGCCGTTTGAAAAAAGAGCCTGGCAGTTATAGATGGACTCGTTTCCTTTTTGTGTTATTCCTTCAAATATTATTTGAATATATATGGGGATTGAAAGATCAGAGTAATTATTATCCCAAACAGTATTCTGATAAAATCTCTTCACATCTTCCTCAAGATTAATAATTTTTTGTTTCTCCTCACTCCTAAGTAATCGACTATCTATGGACACTTCAACAGAACCAATTTGAGCAAAAATTATATCTATGAACAATATCAGGACAGGTCTAAAAAATATATTAATCTTCATATGATACTAGAATTGATTTAAGACTACTCATTTTTACATAGTGTTTGCATATTTACTTATAAAAGTAATTTAGGATATGGCAAATATCAAAGAATTATTAAAAACATCAAAAAATGCAACAGCCTTATCGGTTCTTAAAGCAGCAGGAACGTTAACCCAAAGAGAGGATATGGAAGGGTATGTTGTAGGGGGCTTTGTCAGAGACATACTTATGGGAAATTCTGTTAACGATGTTGACATCATGGTAATTGGTGACGGAATTCTGTTTGCAAAAAAACTTGCTAAAGAATTAGGAGTGAATAAAACTATACCATTTGAAAAATTTGGTACTGCTCGTATTCCTTACAATAAGATCCAGATAGAAGTTTCATCTGCTCGTATGGAGGATTATGAAGCAGTATCAAGAAAACCATCAAAAATAGAATACACGGATTTAAAAGGTGATTTGGAGAGGAGAGACTTCACCGTAAATGCTATGGCTATTGATATCCATCCAGACCGTTTTGGGGATTTAGAGGACCCATATAGCGGTGTTAGAGATTTAGAAAAGAAAATTTTAAAAACTCCATTAAATTCTAATGAAACATTTTCTGAGGACCCACTAAGAGTAATGCGAGCAGCCTACTTTGCGGCAAAGTTGGGATTCAAGCTTGATAATGAATGTAGGAAGGCAATGCGAGAACAAGCCCATAGAATTAGTATTGTTTCAAGTGAAAGAGTCAGAGACGAATTTATAAAAATACTGCAAACGGACAGGCCATCCATTGGTTTGGTCATTCTTCAAAAAATAGGTTTAATGAAAATAATTTTCCCTGAGATTCACAGAATGTACGGTATGGAGCAGTCTCCGGAATGGCACCATAAAGATATTTTTGCTCATACCTTACAGGTTGTTGATAATGCTGCAAAATTATCAACCAAAATGGAACTTAGGTTTGCCGCTTTAGTTCACGATATAGCTAAACCTAATACGAGAAGAATTGATAAACGTAAAGGATATACATTCCACGGTCATGACGCAGTGGGTGAAAAAATGTTGGACAAAGTGTCGAGAAGAATGAAGCTCTCTAATAAACTTAAAAATTATATAAAGAAGCTGACGCTTTTGCACTTAAGACCAATAGCGTTAGTAAAAGATGTAGTAACAGATTCTGCTGTTAGAAGGTTGATGGTTGCTGCTGGAGACGATTTGGAGGATTTAATGTTGTTATGTAGAGCTGATATCACTACAAAAAATCCCAGAAGGGTAGAGAAATACATGAAAAACTTTGCTAAAGTAGAGCAAAAGATGGGTAATGTGATTGAGAAAGATTCAATGAAAAAATTTCAGTCTCCAGTAAGAGGCAACGAGATTATGTCAGTTTGCGGGATTTCGGAAGGTAAAGTAGTTGGGAGAATTAAAAATGCTATTGAGGAAGCCATTATCGAAGGGAAAATTGATAACAATCACGAAGATGCGCTAAAGTATTTGGAAAATATAAAAAATGAATACGTTAATGTTTAAAACTGGTAAGAATACAATTTTAAAACCTATTTTCTTCTTGATTAACATAATCTTCAGCCAGAATTATACCCTAGATGATTGTATTCAGATAGCCACTAAGCAAAAAAAAACAGTGCTTGCTGCGGAGATCGAAGTACGATCAGCCTCAAAGGGTCTAAAATCTTCATACAGTGAATTTTTGCCATTGATTCAAGCAAGTAGTAGTGCCGGTATAAGTTATTTCAAAGAGCGAGAGACGATTAACATAGACTGGGAAGATCAAGTTCAGGATTTTCAAATGCCATCTTTAGATACTTCTAAAGCTAACTATTATAAAAATCAATCTGCAGGCATAACGCTAAACCAAAAACTCTATGCAGGTGGTCGTTCGTGGAACCAAATTAAACAGGCAAAAACTAACCTTCAAATAGCAAAGCTTAACGAACGTTTGACATTGACCCAAGTTATACAGAGCGTCATACAATCTTATTATAACTTACTTAAGGCTCAAAAACTGTTAGATGTCTCGAACACAAATTTAGATGTTTCGCTTCAGCAGGTTTCTTTAATCAAAAATCAATTTGATCTTGGTTCAGTTAAAAAAACAGATTTATTGAAAGCTCAAGTTGCCCAAGGTCAGGCAAGAGTAGACATGTTAAACAATAAAACCAGATTGCAGAATGCGAGAAGAGTATTATTCAATGATATGGGATTACAGGATTTTGGGCAGAAAATTAATGTTTCCGATAGCGATTGGAACATCCCAACAATACCTTCTAGTGCTGCTATTATCAAATTATTGCGAGAAAACAATCCAAGTATTCTGGCTGCTGAAGCCCAAATTGAGCTTAGCAATATCTTGTACAAATTGCAAAGTGGTCTTAGGCTACCATCTCTAAACTCATCAATGAATTTTTCTGCAAATGATCAAACTGGAAGTGACTTCCTAGGAGCAATCAGGGATGATTGGAATTTTGGATTAAATCTAACAATTTCCATTCCCGTGTATACAGGGAATACCATTAGGATCCAACAGCAGCAAGCAAAGCTATCTATCATGCAGTCAGAATACTCATATGCTACACTTCTTAATGACTTACGAGTTGAAGCAGAATTGATACGTGAAAGCCTTTCCAATTATGCTGAAATTATACCATTAAATCAATCAGTGGTAACATCAGCTGAAGAAGACCTTAGATTGGCAAGAGAGCGTTACGCTTTGGGATCCGCTACAATTCTCGAAGTATTAGATGCGCAAGCATCTCTTGTCCGCTCAAACTCTACTCTTATTAATACCGTTCATGATGCAAGAATCCAAGAAGCTAGTTTA
The DNA here is from genome assembly GCA_913041325.1 of uncultured Fidelibacterota bacterium. The sequence continues at coordinate 6,166 of CAJWHU010000065.1, forward strand.
AAGGCCCTTCTTGGCAATCTTGACTTGGAATATCTACAAGAGGAAAAATAATATGTTGAAATTTTTAATGAAAAAGAGAGTATGGATTCCATCATTAGTCATTACAGTATTTGGTATTGGTTATAGTATTACCAGTTTTGCCTCAGGTGAAGATTTATTTGTGAATGCGGAGTTGACACAGCTGAGGAATATAGTTCATAAAGTAAATGCAAGTGGACGTATTCAGCCTGAGGAAGCTGTTCAGATTACATCTACAATCACAGGCTGGATAACTGAAATTACTGTCATTGAAGGAGATACAGTAGAGCCGAGACAGCATCTTATCAGTATTGATGAGAAACAAATCAGACCTCGTTATAACAATGCTGTATCCCAAGTAAAGTCATCGGAGGCCAACTTGCGTCAGATCCAATCACAAATGGATAGGACAACCTCATTATTTAAGCAGGGTCTAATTTCAAAGCAGGAGCTAGAACAGGTAGAAGTATCCTACCAGATGGCTCAAAGTCAGTCAGAGCAGGCCAGAGCAAACTTATTATCTGCTGAGGACGAATTATCAAAAACACGTTTAACTGCACCGAAATATGGGATTGTTACAAGTATAACAAAAGAAGAGGGTGAAATGGCCGTAGGTGGTATGTTCAATCCAGGTGTTTTAATGACAATTGCAGACCTTAGCAAAATGGAGGTTGAAGTTGATGTTAATGAAAATGATGTTGTAAACATTGAGATCGGAGATACATCAGAGATAGAGATTGATGCCTATCCAGATACAATATTTTTCGGAGTTGTGAGCGAAATTGCACACACAGCAGAGTCTTCAAATATGGGTCTCCAACAGCAGGTAACAAATTTCAAAGTCAAAGTCAGAATGATTTCCGTGCCAAGAAAAGTTAGACCTGGGATGAGTGCTACAGTTAATATTATAACCGAAACCTTAGAAAATGTTCTTTCTATACCAATTCAGTCCTTAACCTCCAGAGCTGAAGAATCTAACCAGGAGGAAGATTCAAACCAGAGTAGTTGGGGGAAAAGTGATGAGCCTGAAAAAGCATTCGATAAGCAGAAATCAATTGATGTTGTATTTGTTCTTGAAGATGTTTTCGGGAAGCTAGAGGCACCAAAGGGCACAAAGTATGCAATTGTTAAACCCATAGACGTTGGTATATCTAGTGAGAACCATTATTATGTAAAGTCAGGTTTAATGCTTGGAGAGATGATTGTTACCGGAGGTTATCGTGCTCTCAGTAAAGATTTATTTCATGGGGCATTGGTTGTCCCCAAAGATGGTTTTTCTTTTCATAATGATAAAAACTTTCAAAAAGATAATTAGAAGAAAGCCTAAAAAGATAACTCTGTTACCATTTTAGGCAGGTTATGAGCCTCATTCTACTAAAGAATATTTATAAGATATATAATGTTGGCGGAGAGGAGGTTAGAGCTCTTGATGGCATTGATCTAGTCATTGAGGACAATGACTATCTTGCAATTATGGGGCCCTCTGGTTCTGGAAAATCGACCCTAATGAATATGATAGGTTGTCTTGACACACCAACATCAGGTAAGTATGAGTTTGAAGGAGAAATGGTTCAAATTATGGATGACTCACAACTTGCATCTATAAGAAATAGAAAAATTGGTTTTGTATTCCAGACATTTAATCTGTTACCAAAAGCAACAGCCCAGCATAATGTTGAGATACCCCTAGTCTATGCAAACGTTCCAAAAAGCGAGCGCATGAGAATTGCAACGAATGCTCTCAAGAGCGTTGGCTTATCTGATAGATTACACCACAGACCAAATGAATTATCTGGCGGACAGAGACAGCGCGTAGCTATCGCAAGAGCATTAGTCAATAGTCCATCAATCATTCTTGCTGATGAACCGACAGGAAACCTTGACTCAAAAAGTGGCAGTGAAATAATGGCGATTCTTGATGATCTACATAAGGCGGGGAATACAATTATACTTGTTACCCACGAAGATAATATTGCCCAGCATGCCTTCCGTACAATCAGCCTATTCGATGGAAAAATTGTTAAAGACTCTAAAAAGCAAATACAATGATACTCATTTTAATAGAAAACTTTAGGATATCTTTGTCTTCGGTTCTCTCTAACAAGCTTCGATCTTTCTTGACAGCATTAGGAATAATCATAGGGGTATTATCTGT
>CAJWHU010000066.1 GCA_913041325.1 uncultured Fidelibacterota bacterium
TAATAATATCATGATCATCTTGCATATCATCTCTTTACATTAGACTCATAAATTAGCAAAAGGTTAATAAATTTTTTTTAGGCATTAGCATTTTTGAAATCAGAAAATTTACTTATTTTACATGAAGGTAATATAAAGCTCAAAAACGGTTATGGAATCGCTTCATAAAAATATCTCTCCTAATGCAAAACAACGTACTGCTATTGAGCACCCTCCCGCACCTCTAATGATCATAGCAGGAGCAGGAACCGGAAAAACATTTACCATTGAAAATCGAATCACCCATTTAATCCAACATTTTAGAGTTGATCCTCAACATATACTTACAATTACCTACACTGAGAAAGCCGCTAAAGAGTTGCAAGACCGCGTTGTAAGTGGCATTGGAAACGCAGGCCATAAAATGGCCATCTGTACTTTTCACTCTCTTTGTTATAAAATCTTAACAGATTATAGCAAAAAGAATATCAATCTGCTCCAAGAGAGCGAGGCAATTCATCTTTTTATACAAAATTTTGATGATCTAGCACCATTTCAATCCGATGAATTCCCTCTGAACCCTCAGAAAGCAATTACTGATAGCTTCATCCCTTTCTTCAATCGTATGAGAGACGAATTAATCGATCCAAAAGAGATTTCAAAAGATATACAAGCTTCAAATGGCCTACCAAACGAAGAATTAGCCAACCAATTATCCGATTTAATCAGAATATACCCGTATTTCCAGTCCTGGAAAAAGAATCTCAATGTTGTCGATTATGGAGACATAATATTTAGTACATATAAAATTCTTAGCACAGATAAATCTATATTGAAAAAGGTACAGGACCAATACAGACACATCATTGTTGATGAATTCCAAGATAATAATTTTGCATTAAATGAAATTATATCTTTGATAGTAGGTGAAAGAAACCATGTGACTGTTGTTGGAGATGATGATCAGGTTATCTATAGTTTTCGTGGAGCAAGTTCATATAACATAAAAGCATTTAAACAACGCTATGGCACTCACAATGACTACATGTCCATCTCTCTTGAGGATAACTATAGATCAAACCAGGCAATATTAGATCTTGCAAACAGTAGTATTAGAAACAACGCCGACCGTGTTGATAAAGAACTTTTTTCTGCGATAAATCTCCCACAGATAAAGCCAAGAATATATTGGGGTAACAGCGACGAGCAAATGCATTTTCTGATTAATGAAATAAGAAAATGCGCTGAAGGCGGATCATCTTTTAGCGACATAGCGGTACTCTGTCGCACACGTAGCCAAGTAAATAAGGTAACACATGCACTTAAAATTGCCTCCATACCAGTGGCGACGCAATACATGAGTCTGCTAAATTGCTCTGTGGTAAAAGATATAATGGCATGGTGCCAAGTAATATCTAGAGCGACATACCAAGATTCGGCATTATTTCGCATTTTTCAAACACAATTTGGCTACAAAGTCACGCACAACATTTTCAAAAAATGTAAAAATGGTGGTGGCAAATCTCGATTTGATATGATATGCGAAGATAAGTCCATTCAGATGGCATACCCTCGAGTAAAGAATACTCTAAAACAGATAAACATGCTGATGTCTATTACACAAAAAAGATCGGCAGGTGAAATGGTCTGGGAAATAGCTGAATACCTAGGAGTGCTAAAAATATATGCAAAAAATTACACTCTCGATGACCACTACATACTTCTAAATGTAGGTGACTTCCTAAAAAGATCCCAAAATTTCTCCACCAGAAATAAGGATAATGGAAGCATTAAGGCCTTCAATAATTTTCTTGAGGTTTTGTTGCAAACTAGCGGACTACCGTCAATACAACCCACTGCGTACAGAAAACAAGATGCTGTCATTGTCAACACTATACACAGTGCGAAAGGTGCCGAATATCCAGTGGTTTTTTTGCCATTTTTGCGCTCAGCCAGCTTTCCTTTGAATTTCAAAACTAGTAAAAAAGTGAATAGACCACCAGAAAGATGGCTGAAATACAAAGAGGTTTTATCACAGATTACACCCAAGGAGCATCACCTAAGCGAAGAGCGACGACTCTTTTATGTTGCTATTACTAGAGCAAAAAGAAAACTCTATATTTTAGCACCTGACAAAGCTACATCGCCTTTTGTAAAAGAACTTAGAGAGGACTTAATGGAGGAGAAGAAAATGAGCGCAACAGAGCAAGATATTCGAACATACTCTGAGCTAAAGATAAAGTACGAGAATAAACTTCAGAAAGCAGTTGCTAGAGAGGATTATACTCTGGCTTCAAATCTTGGAGCTGCATTAAAAATTATCCATGAGCATGAACAAGACAACATCATAAAGCTTGGTGATTCTGATTGGGAGAAAGCTCTGGCGAAAGAACTTGAAAATGAGTTTGAACCAGAAATTCCTGACAAGATTTATCTATCAGCAAGTGCAATTGACACCTATGAAAGCTGCCCTATGAAGTATAGGTTAGGCCGCATAGACGGTATTCCTCAGACTGCCAAAAAACCGGAGTTAATATTTGGCAGTATAATCCACAATGTGCTCCAGAGATTTCATGAGCCTGATAAACCTCTAACAAAGAAACGAATATTACATCTTCTCGACCAGGAATGGAAAAAAGACGATTTTGACTATTCTGTCCGAGAAAAAATATTCAAAGAGCAAGGAATCGAAATTCTTGAAAGATATTGTGATAATTTACAAGATTCACCTCCCGATGTTGTCATGAGGGAGAAGGAGTTTGTTTTTGATTTAGATTCTGTGAGCATAAGAGGAGCAATAGACAGAATAGATTTAGGGGAAAATGGTATTACCATTCTAGACTATAAAACTAGCAAAAATCCTACATCGGCAAAATCAAACCTACAATTAGCAATATACTCTATGTATCTAGAACAATTGAATGACGAGAAAATTGGCGGAATTCCCTCTCTCTCATCCCTATATTTCCTCAGAGAGAAAGATAAACCTTTGAAAAGCCATGCATTCACAAAAGATGAAATTGATAATACAAAAGATAAAATTCTTAAAGTTGCTGACAAAATTCGCAAGAAAGTTTTTAAAGCAAAAACTGGCAAACATTGCGACTGGTGCGATTACAAACATCTGGTCTGCCCAGAATGGGAAAATTAATTATTTACTGAATTTTTATTAGCTGAAATTCTATTCTACCCGTGAAACTATTGCAGATGAGCACCACTTTTTTGGGAAGGCCTAGTTCAATAACATCAATCTCATTTCCTGATATTAAATCTGAGAATATTCCGGCAGTAAAAACAGTATCACTTTGATCATTTATCATGTATAGGTAGGTTGAGTCTGATGATGCGACCACATCCTTAACCACTGTTGTTACGAGGATTCTATCATCCTCTGTTAGATCCATCAATAAATTCCAATCATCACTTGCATCATATTTATCGCCCAAAAGTGATAATGAAAAATAGTCGGTATCATTGACAATGGCGGGTTTATTTTCAATTAAGCCATCTGCATAATCTGGGGGTCCCACACAGCCGCTCAAAAGCACCACTGCCAGAAAAATGTACTTCAAGTATCTAGCCTTTTATCATCACTATCGTTTCCCAGCTGTAATTCCGTTATTCTCTCCATCGGTTTCTCCAGCTCTCTTAATCTTGGACCTTTTAGGTCCTCAAAGTGATTTGATAAAGCGCTTAAAGATTTTCCCATTGAATCTACTTTACCTACGAACTGTTGCCACTGCTTCCTGAAGAGCCCAACGAGCACCTGCATTTCCCCAGCTTTTCGTTCCATTGCAAAATTAGATACAGCCTGCCTAACGAGTGATAGAACAGCATATAGGGTGATGGGCGAACAGAGGATAATCTTTTTTTCCAATGAGAAGTCAATAAGCTTTGCATCCTCTTGGTTTAGGAAAGAGTAAATACTCTCATTTGGAATGAATAGCAACATATAGTCTACTGTTCCATTTTCTGGGTCAATGTATGACCTTTTTGCGACTTCTTTAACTCTGTTACGAACATCTTTTAAAAATGCTTTTTTTTCTAGTTCTTTTTCGCTATCGGATTCAGCTGCGATATACTTTTCGTAGTGATCAAGTGGGAATTTTACATCCATATTTAAAGATTTTTCATCAGGCAGAAAAAAAGTGAAATCAGGTCTGTCTTTGCCAGCCTGCTGTTGCTGCTTGTAATTGAGTCCCTCGGATAATCCGATAAAAGATAGAATGTCCTCAACCATCCTCTCTCCCCATTGCCCACGAGCTTGTGAACTGGAAAGTATCTGTCGTAAGTTGGAGGTGGTATTGTTTAACTCGCCTATATTTTTTCTAGATTCTTCCATCTGAGATTTAAGAGCTACAGTATTTTTTGACAAATTATTTAGATCTTCCTTCATTTCTTTTAGGGTTAAATCAATCAACTCCTTTTTCTTACTTAGTTGGTCATCTGACTTTCCTAATATTGTTGAAAATTTGTCTTCTGCTAAATCAAGAAAATTTTTCTGATTATCAATAAGAGCCTGGTTTGAAAGATCACCAAATGCTGTTTGCAACTGTTCCTGGGTGTCCAACACAGATTCTATTTGTTTCCTATTTAGAAACCAAATTAACAGTCCACCAGCACTGAACCCAATTACAAATACTATAATTAGTTTAAACTCCATTAAACTATAGTGTTAGCTCGAAAGAGTCTACTAAAATACCTGGACATTTAGTTGCTCCGAGTGATCGCTGACCATACGTCCCTACCTCCGGTAAAACAGTCAACTTGTCCTCCACATGTAGGAGTTTATTACCAAAAAATCGGTAAAAGGAATCGTCAAATCTCATAGTCTCTATGGGCGCCACTATTTCGCCACCCTCTACCCAGAAACATGCATATCTAGTGAGGCCCGTAATTCTACCACCAGCATTGTCACTCCAGTTTAGGTAATGAATATTTGAAAGGTATAGACCTTTTTCTATCTCTTTAACAACATCTTCTTGGTTCAATTGGCCGGATGCCATAATTGGAGAACGCAAATATTCACCATTCTCAGCAAAATTAGTTTCTACACCATATTCTTTCGCAGAGCGTGAACTGACTAAAGTATTGATAAGATGTCCGTTTTCTATGAGAGGAACTTTGTTTGGTGATATCTCGCCATTTGAATTAAATATAGGGCATAATCCGCTAGAAAAATCTTCAGTTATTGAAAATTTTCTCGATAATCTAATGTCCTCATGACGCATTCTTCCAAAACCACTACAGCCCTGTCTCAATGAGGCTTCACTAAGACCATTCCATGAGAACATACCCAAAAAATCTGCAACAGCCGCGGCCTCAAACCATGTTTTATACTTTCCAGCACTGACTTTGATCGGCTTTCTGTTCATTAATAATAGTTTTTCCTTACTTAGCTGGACGTAACTCTCATAGTCGCTCTGATTCCAGTCGCTTCCGGCGTAGCACCCCTTGACCATCTGGTTGCTTGGGGTGACTAAAGAATAATCTAAGCAAAATGACTCAGTCTCAAACCAGTGCTGTTGACCCAAATTATTTGCATTGCCTCTGTACATTTTACCATTTGCTAATATACCAACAAAATCAATACCGCTTACAGCAGGGAGTATCGCGTCAACGGAATCTTCAAATGACAAACCGTTTGCCTGTATTACCTTGCGGCTCGAATCAGAAGTTGACGGCATCACAAGAAATGGGTCCTCTGGAATTTCACTTGATTCTTGCCGCATTCTATTTATTTCATCTAAGCCTCTTTTTAGATCTAAGTCAAAATTGCCAGAGACCGTGTAACCTGCGCTGCATGTGCGACCATTTGATATAAATTTTAATCCTAGGTCAGCATCATCAACCAAGCCAGTCTGCCTTACTAGTGCATTATTAAACCTAACAAATTGACTTCTTTCTCCGCTGAAGGACAGTATCAAATTTTCATCCTTGTTCAAATTTGCAAAAAGCGCCTCGCTAATTTTTTCAAATATTTTTTCCATCATGCTCCTCCGAAAACCTCAACATCACCGAACAAACATGCAGGAGATGCATGGCCAACCCGAATAACCTGGTTTGGTTCGCCCTTTCCGCAATTAGGAGTCCCATAAATACCAAAAGTATCCTCATTACCAAGCCCCTTTAAACTATTCCAGAAGGGTGTAGAAATACCTCTGTAATTAGGGTTTTTCACGGTTTTAGTAAGTTTTCCTTGCTCAATTATCCTGCCATACTCGCAACCAAATTGAAATTTATTTCTGTAATCATCAATAGACCAAGATTTATTACTCTCCATATAAATTCCTGAATCAACTTGACCGATTAAATCCTCAAAAGCCAAATCGCCTGGTTCTAGGTTCACATTTGCCATCCTATCGATCGGGGCTCTGTTCCACCCACTTGAGCGGAAATTAGCAACGCCCTTTAAGCCAGATCTAATTTGACTCTCTTTAGCCCCTAACCCTCTTACAAGTATGCCATCTTTGATTAGATGCTCTTTGGTTGCTTTTAGGCCTACATCATCAAATGCATATGATGCGAACTCAGATTCCAGTGTGGGATCAAATGTGACATTCATTAGTTTTGATCCGTATTGTAACTTTCCAAAGTCCTCTTTCTTTACAAAACTCCACCCAGCGTAGTTTCTCTCGTCACCCAGTATCCGGTCAATCTCAAGGGCATGCCCTATACTCTCGTGAATCTGTAGCATCATCTGATCTGGAGCGATTACAAGATCCATCTCTCCACTAGGACATTCATCTGCGTGCAGAAGCTCAATAGCCTGCTCACCTATACGATCCGCATTGGCTATTATCTCATGCTTATCAAAGTACTCCAACCCCATCTGCCTGCATGTGCCACGCATACCTCCAAATGTCCTTGTTTGCTGATTGGTCCCATCAGCAGCGGTCGCGCTCAGGTCAAACTCCAGCATTAGGAAATCCTGCTTTATATCACTACCATTGGAACTCACATATCTGAATGATGTTTCTATTAGCTGGCACAATGATGAAGCACTGACAATCTTGTCAGAAACTTTAAGATGATTATAAGCATCCAGGAGGAGTTCATTTAATGCTCCGGCTGATAAGCTATCAACATTTTTAGTGTAGGGCGACTGGTATTGGCCTTTAGATGGTGGCCTTGCTTTTTCATCAAAGCTATAAAGACAATTTTTTGATGCAATCTTTGCTTGCCTGTACGCTTTCTCTGCCGCTTGTGCAATACCTCTAGACGTCATATCAGGGGTACCATAATAGCCAAACTGGCCATCTGCTAGTACCTCCACCATCACACCATGTGTAGACGATTTTGAATTGGCAACCGGAAAACCGTCGCGAATCATTCTAGGGGTATGAGCCTCATATACTTCACGCAACCCCACCCAATCAATGGGCAGGTCGATAGCACTGAGTAATTTTTTGATGTCAAAGTCCGTCTTCATATTTTCTCTCTATTTCGAAGATTTAAGTTAAAACTAGATCTATTGTATAAATTGAACCGATATACAACAGTTTAAGTTAGAGCTATATTAAACAATGATACAACGCTCCTTGTAAGGATAAAACTTTGAATAATGGTTTGACTAAATTCTAAATATATGCTTTTTTGGCATACTAAGGGTAAAATAAATTCTAGTTTATGCCATATTTGCAATTTGTATGTTATTTTTATCTGATTTTTGGCTCGGGCATCAAAATTGCATTACACGGTCAGAAACTAAATAATAAAGGAGTCAAAAATGACACTAGTAAGATGGACACCAAAACCTGTCAGCTTTTTTAATGATTTCAACGGAATATTGAACTCGGTTTTTGAGGATGACTGGGATAATTCAACTGAAATATCCACCGCTTGGTCACCAGCGATAGATGTTCAAGAATCGGGTAAATCTTTCTTTATTTACGCTGATTTACCTGGGCTGAGTAAAAGCGATATTAAGGTGAATGTAGAAAATAATACACTCTCCATATCAGGAAAAAAAGAGAGATTGAAAAATGAAGAAGTTGATTCTTTCCACTACAGAGAAAGGAGCTATGGATCATTCAAAAGATCTTTCAAACTGACTAAAAACGTGGATGATAAGAAGATATCCGCAAACTTTAGTGATGGTGTGTTGAGCATAACAATTCCAAAGTTAAAGAGTACTCTCACAACTGAAAGGACGATAAAAGTAAACTAAAACTATGAAGTCAGCTCATGAGGAATAATTACTATTCCTCATGAGCAGTAAGGTTTAAGATATTTTTTTCTGAAGAATAAACCCTAGTTTTTTACACTCTCTCTTTAATGGCTTTCTCAGATCACTTGGTCCGCTGTAAAATACCTTTGAAGAAC
>CAJWHU010000067.1 GCA_913041325.1 uncultured Fidelibacterota bacterium
CAGTTTGTTAATAGGAATATTATCTCTAACTCACCCGTGCCCAGCAATACCGTTTTTGAAAAACCAGACATAGGCAATGAAAGCAGTCTGAAATTTTCTTATATATTTCTTAAGAAAAGACAACACCAAAAAAATATGTTGTCCCCAGATCAAGGTGTAGGGTTAAGCATATCATACAAAAATGCAACGAGTCAATTATGGGGGGTGTTTGATTATAATAAATTAAGGCTCGATACTTATACTAACCTAAAAATAGGACCATTTGTTCTTTATGGAAGGGGGCAATATGAGATAGTAAGTGGTAATTCCCCTAATCAAGAGACCCCCGCTATTGTTGACATACCAAATTATTATCTGATGGGCACAATTACACCAGGTAGAGAATATATGGCGCCTAGAGGTTTTAGCGGCAGGCCTCGTTTTGGTAATCATGCATTCATGGGTACGATTGAACTTCGAACACCAATATTACCTGTAGATTTTTTAGAGTTGTTGAATATCATAAAATTAGGATCTCCAACATTCGCCTTGGTATCAGACTTCGGTGATGCATGGGATTCTAAATTAAATATAAAAAAATCAGTAATGACCTATGGATTCGAATTCCGTACGGCATTTAAAATCGCAAACATGCCTGTGATAATTTTGGGTTATGGCTTTGCGCAAAAGCCCTCTTTGTGGTCAAAACAAATTTCTCCTGATTCGTATTTAAAAATGACTCTTATAAACCCATTTTAAACTATATCTAAAAGCGAATTTTTCTGATCGATAGTGAAAAATATAGTCCTTCTGGCTTTAAATCAGGTTTTACTCCATCGTTCCAGACTGCCCACTCTGTTTCAGTAATGCTATTTCCGTCTTCGTCATTTGATCCAGTGTCTCTTCTCCATTGCCAAGGGCCATGAATACTTGTAAAGACGTAGCTGAAGCTGAGAACAATGTCTCTAGTTTTGTTTATTTGGATTGCTAAATTTGCATCTAAGGAGGGATCTGAAAAAAAAGATAAAACATTATGCCCATCATCGTCCCCCCTCCACGCTAACAACGCAGGCAGGTTTAAACTTACTGACCCACTAGTCCCGAACTTAGAAAAAATTTGGTAATTAAGATCAGTACCTAAGCCTAGATAAGCATCCATATCTTCTCTTGAGTCTAATATTGAACCTAGGTGAAAATTGACACTACCAGTAAAATCACTGTAAGAATTAATCCACGCTTTGCCAGAAATCTCATACCTATGGTTTTTTGAAAAAATAAAACTCATATCTGTAATCCAAGGTGATGATTTTAATTCGTAGGCTTTTTGTCCTGCTTTTATCTTTCTCCATTTCCGAACTATTTTTGCTCTACTCCCGTCGAGCCCTATATCAGTTATCTTTACTAGGCCTCTGGTTTTTCCAGGCAGACTAATTCTTTTACCCTTATAAGTTTTTAAACGATTTTTGGATGCTATCTCAAACATCGCTCCTTTTTTTAATCCTAAATTTTTTCCAGAAAACATATTTATGTATGATCCTTTAACATCAATTACCTCACTTGTGATCATATAAATTTCTTTCAACTTAATTCTAGCATCTTCCGCTAACTGATTTAGCATTTTAACCAGCGAATAATCTCTTGTCCCTCCTGTGTAACTTGCGTTGAGACTAAACGAACTTTCGGATATCCCAGATTCAATATTTATTATTGTAACCTTTGCTTTCAACTCTGTTTGAATATTATTTTCCAGAGCAAGAGTATCTCTAACTTTAATGTGCTCTATAGTTTCCTTGACAACGGTTTTAACCACCCACTTGAACAGTGTATTATCTTCCTCTTCTTTATCGGAGTCGTCTTCTACCATTGGGATTCCTTTTTGCCCAAAGTGGATGATTTCAAGTAACAATGCAATTTCAGCAGCGGCGAATTCACCTATTTTTGCTATATCATTTTTCTTTACTAGTCCTGATAGTTGAAACTCTTGCTCCTCTAATATTTTATCCACCATGTTCCTGTCAATTACATCAAAGCGTCCAATTGTGGTGGCTTGTTCTGAAATAATAGAGATCACTTTTTTCTCCAAGGATTCATTTGGATGGGTGCTAGTAGGTAAAATTATCATTGGTTTTTTGACAAGGGTGATATCATCGTCTATATCTAAAGATGAATTTTCCTGAGATTTACATAAACCAAGTAAAGTAAAAAGTATGAGAATTAGGATTCTCATTAAAATGACCAGCTGATATTCTTTTTAAAGGATGCTGTCGTAAAAAAAGAAGGGCTTGCCCTATACTCATGAATATCTATTGTCATACCAGAGATTACATCCACATAATTATTTATAGGCCAACCTATTTCGACTAAAGCCTGAAATCTAGATAGGGGAGGAGAAAGATTTAGATCAATTGAACTCATTTGGTGAAAGTAGTCAATTTCAAATTTTGTTGAAAGGTTATAAATTTTGTGATCTAAAGAGCAGCCTGCTCTTAAGTATGCAGTTTTTTGTTCGGTGTTCAAGTAATCGGAGTTTTCAAATGCAACGCCTAATTCAAGGGTTTTATTCCCTATTTTATTTTTTTGTAAAAAGTACCCAAGACCATAGTTATAGTGATATCGAAGGTTAATGTCTAATTCTGTGTTTTTCTCATAGATAAGTGTATTGAAAGAGTAAACCCTATCTAACGATAAAAAATTGCGACTACTTTTTTGTCGTAGTCTTATTTCTTCATCATTGCCAAAAAAGTGTCCAAAAAACCTCAGGTCTCTAAACGTAGATACCGTTGTTCTCTTTAGTCGACTATAAACTGAATATCCCCAGTCTCTATCCCATGCTTGAACAGAACCCAATCTATAATACTGAGTCCATTCTAGATCATCCTTATCAGGCTCATGAGCATTGGTTGCAGCTACAATTATAACTATGACAATGCTTTTTTTCATTGTTTTATCTTTTTACCACTCTGCATTAGAAGTATTGAAGCAAATGAAAAGACTATCGTCAATAAAAACGCCATCCCATAACTCACGCTAACTGGAGAGTCACTCACCCCCAAAATTGTATATCTAATTCCATTAATCATATAATATATTGGGTTTATGTAGCTCAGTATTTGAGCCCAGTCAGGGAGCATTTTTATAGAATAAAACACACCCCCCAAAAAGCTAAGTGGGGTTAGAAAAAAGTTTTGCATGATCGATAGTTGATCCCAGCTATCCGCTAATTGCCCCAAGAGTAGACCCATACTAGAAAATGCCCAAGAAACTAAAAATATGAAAGTTAATGTCCCTAATAAATCCTTCACTGGCATACCAACTAAAACTATACCGAGGATTAAGACCATAATGCCATTTACCACTCCTCTCACGATCCCCCCGATAATGTAGGCTAGTGATATTTCGAAACCGGACAGAGGAGCAGTTAAGAGGTCCGGTAGTTGTTGGAGAAGTTTCATTTGTAACATTGAGGATGATGTGTTAGCTGTAGCATTAGTTAGTGTGTTCATCATGATCAATCCGGGTAATATGTACAGTGTGTAGCTAACACCTTGGATTTCAGAAATACGTTGTTCTAGGGTAAAGCCAAAAATTGCAATATAGAGCGCAGAAGTAATCAAACCAGGTAATACTGTTTGTCTGTAGACAGAGAAAAAACGCCCTACCTCTCGCATAATGAGTGTGTTTAAACCAACCCAATTCATTCATTTATCCCTTTACCTGTTAGATCTAAAAACACATCTTCTAGAGATGATTTTTTTAAATCAACACTGTGTACGTTAATTCCATTTTTTGACAATGTATGAATGATCCTGGGCAAAGATTTGTCAGCATCCTTTACTAAAAAATGGAAGCGATCTTCTTCATAAGTATATTCGTAATCAGATAAAATTGATTCATGGTTGGGGCCTACACCACTCGCATTTATAATTATCCCTGCTGTACCTAGTTCTTTTGTAAGTAGCTTTGGGCTTCCTTCTTTAAGAATAACCCCATTGTTTATAATTGCTACATTGTCACATAATAGCTCTGCCTCTTCAATGTAGTGAGTAGTTAGTAAGATAGTTTTACCCATGTTATGTAAATCTTTTAGGTAGTTCCACAGGTCATGGCGAAGCTCAACATCAACACCGGCAGTTGGCTCATCTAAAATAATTATATCTGGATTGTGGACTAGTGCTTTTGCCAGCTGGAAACGACGTTTCATGCCACCAGATAATTGTCTAAGTCTAGCATTTCTTTTATTTTCAAGTCCCAGCCTATTAAGAAGTTCATTAACTGTTTTTTCTGCATGCTTCTTTTGAATTCCGTAATACCCAGCATGGAAAAAAAGCAGTTTTTCGATTGGGAAAAACCAATCTACAGAAAATTCCTGAGCCGCTATACCTATTTTTGAACGAGTATATCTGTAGTCTTTTACAGTGTCTCTGCCAAAAACTTTCGTAGATCCCTTATTACGGAATACTAAGCCCGTGAGTATGTTAATCGTCGTGGTTTTTCCAGCGCCATTTGGACCCAATAGGCCAAAAAACTCTCCCTTTTTAATTTTCATGTTTATACCATCAAGGGCTATGGTATCACCATAAGACTTGGTTAATCCAGTTATTTCAATTGCAGGTATACCCAAAATTGTCTAGAAACCTATAGAGCGACTAAAGGGTGAGGGGAAGTCTAGACCTTCTGCTCCCGGGAAGTGTGCAATCGATACTACAAAAACCCACGGAATTAAAATTGAAGCCTCTAGTTCTTTCGCTTTTCCATTTTCAGAAAGCTTTGGCATCGCAAATTTTGGATGATGTATCCATATACCATTCTCATCATATCCTTTTACTTCTACAAATATTTTATCCTGATTAATTCCAATTTTTTTCAGAGGATCATAGTTTTCTAATACAATTAGCACTATATCTCCAACAATTTCTTCAATTTTCATCATATTAATTATTCAATTTATTGTTATAAATTTATCGATTGATCTTAAATAATCCACTATCTAGAGTTCATCATAGCTATGCTCATAAAAGAGGGATTAGTCATAAACTATATATCAAGAGAATATGTTGACTCACTATCTGATATGCTGAAAAATAATCAAGGTGATCAGATCAGCACAGTGGGAGTTTAGCAGAGCATACATTATTTCTATAATCTACAAAATTGAAGCCATAAAGATTATCTATACAATGAATAATAAGGTAGCACTCATATCGATTACTAAATTTAAGTGTTTTAATCATCTTTTGTCTTATCTAATAACTCTAGGAATAGATTCTCTGTAAGTATAGTTATATTTAGTTTTTTAGCTTTTTGTAATTTGGAACCGGGAGATGAACCACAAACTAAATAATCGGTTTTTTTACTGACAGATGATGTAATTCTTCCACCTAGCTTTTTTACTTTTTCCTGCGCATCTTTTCTTCCAATATCAGAAAGTGTCCCTGTAAACACAAATGCTTTTTCATTCAAAATAGAGGACTTAGCTCCTGACTGCTTATCTATAATTATACCTTTTAGGATACAATCTCGCGTCATTTTTAGGTTTTTTTCTTCCTGCCAAAAATTAACCACCTCTTTTGCTACTACTGGGCCGATGCCATCTATTTTTTCAAGCTCTTCAAATGTAGTAGCAATGAATCCTTCTAAATCAGAGGAAAAATGTGACTCAAAAATATATGCTGCATTTGCGCCCACATTTTTTATTCCTAGACCATAGACGAACTTTGTAAAAGTTGTTTTTTTCGAATTTTTTATAGCTTTTATTAAATTTTCTGAAGATTTGTCTCCAAAATTTTCAAGAGTCATTAAATCTTCTTTCTGTAAATCTAAAACGCAGCTGATGGAAGTTATTAACTCTGAATCGACAAGTTTGTTTACGACTTTTTTTCCAAGACCCTCAATATCAAGAGCTCCTTTTGACGCAAAGTGTTCTATCCTTGCTTTTACTTGCTCACTGCAAAGTGCATTTCTACAACGAAGAACAGCTTCATCATCTTTCTTAAATGCAGGTTCCTCACAGTTTGGGCAATGGTCTGGCATCTGGAATGGTTTTGAGTGACGAGGTCGTTCCCCTCTAATTACCTTAATAATTTTGGGTATCACGTCTCCTGATCGTTCAATAAGAACCGTGTCACCTGATCTAATATCTTTCCTCTCTATTTCATCTTGGTTGTGCAATGTCGCATTGCTTACGGTAACACCTCCTACGAGCACTGGCTTTAGTTTTGCTACAGGAGTTAATGAGCCTGTCCTTCCAACCTGAATTTCAATATCCTGAACTACTGTGGTCACTTGCTGTGCTTTAAACTTCCCAGCAATAGCCCAACGGGGAGATCGACTTCTAGAACCTAGTTTTTCACGGTAATTATACTTATTAACTTTAAAAACTGTTCCATCGATTTCGTATGGTAGTTCATTTCGCTGCTCACTTAACTTTTTGTGATAGTTGATCATCCCGGTATCATTTAAAACTTTTTCGGTTAATGTACTAGTTGGGAGTCCCCATGACCGTAAAGCATCAATCAGCGACAAGTGATTATTTATATCGTTTTGTGGGATGTTACCAGAATCATAAAAATAAACTGAAAGAGGTCTTTTCGATGTTATTTTTGGGTCAAGCTGCCTAAGGCTACCAGCTGCCGCATTACGTGGGTTTGCAAATAGGTTTTTTTTACTTTTACCACGTTCAAAGTTCATTTTAGAAAAATCATCTTTTGATATAAATACCTCTCCACGGACTTCCAATAATCTGGGCAATGATAATTTATCCTCTCTTAGTTTCAAGGGTATTGATGATATAGTCTTAAGATTGTGTGTTATATCTTCTCCGACATATCCGTCTCCTCTTGTTGATCCAGATTTAAATAGACCATCAATATAGACGATCTCTATTCCTAATCCATCAAGCTTAGGTTCAGCAACATATGTGATAGAATCTAACTTTAAAACTTTTTTAACACGTCTATGATAGGCGACTAATTCATCACTATTCATTGCGTTCGCAAGGGACAACATCGGAGTAGTGTGTTCAATGGTATTAAACTTCTTCTGTGGTTTTGCGCCGATTCTTTGAGTAGGCGATTGTGGTATTATGCTTTCGGGGTTTTCTTTTTCTAGTGTCTCAAGTTCTCTGAAAAGTTTATCATACTCACCATCTGAAATTATGGGGTCATTTAGGACGTAATAACGATAGTTGTGGTCCTCTATGATAAAGCGGAGCTCGTTAATTCTCGATTTATTTTTCACCTATTTAATCGACTTTGTTGCTTAAAGTACTCAACTGGATTAACCAGTAGTTTGTCTATTGGTGTAAGATTTCCTTGGTCATTTATGGGGGCACCAAATATTCCCATCGGTGTCATAATGGTAAAATAATATTGAATACGTGATGCTGGGAAAGTTTTTGGTTTATATGTAAAACGATAAAGTCCCTTTGTGCCACTTAGTTGAAATTCTTGGTAATATTTCATTTGATTTGTCTTGAAGTATAATGTTGATGACAAAATTGAATCTACAGGTATATCTGTTATAAAATCGATGTTGTATGATCTACCTTTTAAAAAAGGGGATGGCGCGCTATGATAAATTCTCTGGTTTTTAAATAAGCCAGGGTTGTCATCCCGGACCTGATTTTCAATTTGAGTTAAAATCAAAGAGGGAAATAAGACAATAGATAATCTCACAATACTGAAAATCGTAATATTTGAAGTTCTCATTATCAATACCAATTATTAATAATTTTTAATGGTCAGGCAGTTTTTCCGCCAATTATCCTCAAAAATCTCATCTGAACTCAAAAACTTTTTTGTGCATCTAATATTTGCCTCCGCGACAACAGGAAGTGCCCCACTCTCGAAGTGAATTACCAACGTAGAGTGTGTAAAGTTTTTTTTGGAAATTTCTGTTAACATATTTATTGCCTTAAAGCTAAATATGAGCGACTTGTTTACCATTGACTTATTGCATTCAATTTCAATACGAAATACCGTGTCAGGTCCTCTATTGTGGAAGCTATATCCTAAAAGTTTTGGCGCATCTAAGGCTGTTCTAAAATAATCATGAAGTAAGATGGCAATTTTTTTATCATGGTAGTGTGGTACATCTGATAAAGATGAAGAACTTAAAAGTAAATTTGAGATCAAAATAATTCTCAATGTATTCTCTCTTTCTATACCCGTCTAGGTGCAACAAAACAATAGTGCTTACTGTAAAA
>CAJWHU010000068.1 GCA_913041325.1 uncultured Fidelibacterota bacterium
GGATTTGGCGCATTAAGCCTTAGACTTGGGTTCGGTCTGTAGCATCTGATTCCCTTTTTATAAATGGCAGTAGAAATTTTAATCTAGCATTTTTTAGAGTTCATTTGTCAGACAATGAACCGAGCCTCCGCTAAGCTGGAATTGGCTTGTGGGAGTTATTACTTGCTCGATTCCAATATTTAAAAGCTTGGTTCTTATTGTCTTATCTGAAAACCGATTTGGGTGTACCAGTACTCCTGGTAAAGGTAATGCATTAGCAGCAAAAGATCCTATCTTCTCTTCTGAACCTATTGCGTCATCAGGGGGAATATCAAAAATAGGGACGTTTAGTTTTTTTGCTAGTTTTGTTATTCTCTTTTTAGAATCGTCCGAAATTATTTTTAGACATACAATAAGCGCAGCTATCCTTCCCCTTTTATTCAAAGCAGGTGTGAAGTAGGTATCTAAATGGAAGCCTTCTCCTTCAATTAGCACCATAGACTTAACTTTTAATTGTTCAGCTACGAATTGTGCTCCTTGTAAGCTATTTCTTTTTAGGCCACTAAAAAGAATGTTATCCTTTTTACACAAATAAAATTCCCCACCATCAGCCTTAAGATCAGGACTGTTGGGCATCTGAATGATATCCATATTCAGTGATCTAAGGTATTTCTTTACAATCGTATTTTCAATCCTTCTTGTAGGCTGTCTCGCACTCAATATAACAGCAGTCCCGTTTTGATCAGAGATAAAAGAATCCCGGATGAAAATAAAATCATGCTTAGGTTCTTTTTTGTCCAGCTCATCGGGGAAATCAAATTCTATCACATCATGGCCATTTTGCAGTATTACATTTTTCAGCTTTGTCCTTTCTTCGTTTAACAATTTTAAATTAGGTATCGCAGATTCTATCATTGCTGGGTTGTCGTTGTATTTAGGCATTCCTTTTGACCACCAGCCAGAATCAGGTAATTTTGAAATGGCTACTTTCATATGCTTTTGTATGTTCTATTGATAATCAAGATCAATTGCCACTCTAACTACTCCAGGCTCAAAATAAATAAGCGACTTTTTTATGTTTAGGTCAATTTTTATCCGTCCCTGTATCGTTTTCAATTTTATTGTTTCAGATTTTGGTCGAGGACCTTGAAATCTGAGCCCTTCTCTTTGATATATCGCACTCAGATCAAACGAACCAAGGCTTTTATTTTTTCTTTCCATTTTAATGATAGGATCTTCAATCATTAATTGTATAATATTATTATCGTAGTTGTATTCGACATACATATTCTTTGTAACATGTTTTTTTATACTTGTCTTACCTTTTTTATAGCTGACTAAAGCATGGAATTCCGCAGAGCCTTCTAGAAATTTCACTCCTGGATTTTTAATTGACCAAAGTGCCTGATTATTTGGTTTACCTTTTGGTATCTGGTGATCACCGATTAATTTGAGATAATCGTTTACTAAATTTTCAGATATTGACACAGATATTTCGCCCGAATATGTGACAGAAAAGATTAGTAGAGTAATAGATAAATATCGTCTGATCATGTTCTACCAAAACTTTTTAAAAAAATATCTACGTAACCTGCTAACTCTGTTCTTATTTTTCGAAAATTTTTCATATAGAGTGTGCTCCCACGAGGGTAAAGAGATGGATCCTCGATGTTCCAATGTAATCTTCTCACCCCTGCTGGGAAGGCGGGGCAAGATCTATTAGCATTATCGCAAACTGTAATTAAAACATCAATATGGCTTTTAATAAATTCATTGATATGGTTTGAGGTTTGTTTGGAGATATCTATGTTTATTTCTTCCATAATCTTAATAGCGTCTGGATGAACTCGATTTGGATGACTTCCTGCGCTTGACACATCGAACTCCCCATTCGATTTGTATTTTAATAAGCCCTCTGCCATCTGAGATCTGCAACTATTTTCAGTGCAAAGAAAAAGTACTTTTGCATTTTTTTTCATAGGTTAAAATTGCAAATTATTTTTTTAATTGAAAAAAACATTCACAAAAGATTATGAGGTAATTATTTTATAAATTTTAGTATGTCTGAAATGTCAAAAAAATTAAACATTAATTCACTAAACAGCCCGACAGAGCCATTCCCAGGCTTATCTATCGATGATTTAAACAAGTATCTACCAGCAATTCAAACTGTAGAAGATATGTCTATGATAGATAAAAAAATTAAAGAGGGAATGTTTCTAACAAAATGTATTGATGGGTTTAAAAAGTTACCAGATGAGTCCATAGACCTTATCATCGCTCGTCCTCCAGAAGATAATTGGGAAACGACATTAGACCCGGGACAAGGTAATACATTGCAAGATTATTATAAATGGAACCAGACATGGTTGGAGGAGTCAATCAGAGTTTTAAAAAACACTGGTGCTATTTATATTTTTTGTCCGTGGCAATACTCAGGGATGTATCACGGCCTTCTATCTAATTTTTTCAATGTCCAAACTAGAATTACCTGGAAAAATACCAACCTGCCCAACGGGAAAAATATTTGGGTAAATCAGGTATCGGATATTTGGTTTGCTACTAAAACTGACGAGTTTTTGTTCAATCAACATCCTGTAGGGTTTAACACTATCCCAACAGAAGTTTCAAAAAATAATGAGTCTAATCTGTGGATTGATGCTACAGAAAAACCTAATGGTTTTAATAGCTACCCCCAAAAACTTTACTCTAGAATTTTAAATGCAAGCAGTTTCAAGCTAAATTGGGTTCTTGACCCGTTTATGGGTTTGGGAGATGTGGGCGTAGCTTGCAAAAACGAAGGGAGGAGATTTATTGGCTTTGAAACTAACAAAGACTACCTGCTAGTCACTATGAAGAGGATAGACAATAGCTAAAATGAATTTTATAGAAAAAATAAAGTTGGATATGCACTCTTCTATGAAGTCGAAGAATGAGCTGGATACTAAAGTTTTGAGGGTATTATTAGCAAAACTAAAAGAGACCCAAATTAACCGTGGTAAAAATCTAACGGAACAAGAATGCATATCTGTAATAAAAACTTTAGTGAAGCAGCGCAAAGAAGCCGCTGAAATTTATAAAAAAGCCAACCGAATGGATCTTTCTGAAAAAGAAAATAGTGAAAACAAAATATTAAGTAGATATTTACCTAAAATGTTAACTGTGAACGAAATAAGAAAAATTGTTGAAAAAATTATCAAAGAAAACAATATAAAAAGTATATCTCAGATTGGCATGGCTATGCCATTAATTATGAAGACAGGTGGAGGGGGGATTGACGGCAAGATTGCTAATCAAATTTTAAGAGATATTTTGGATTAAATGTCGTGGATCTTAGACGTATTAGCCTCTGTATACATTATATTCTTGGGTTATAATGGTTTTAACAGAGGATTTATAGAAGAGGTTGGGCAACTTATTGGCCTGACTTTAGCGATCGCAATTTCAATATCTTGGGCTTCTGATTTATCGATTAAGCTCAGCGAAATGTTTGCGATTGATAATTGGCTTCCTAACCTGCTTGCATTTACTTTTTTGTTTATTGCTAGCCTATTGGTAGCAAGACTTTTTACTTTGATGCTTAATATCACTTTAGTATCGAGCGGTAACAAATTGGTAAATAAAATTTTGGGTTTTGTTTTTGGATCTCTAAAAGGCTTAGTAGTCTTTACTGTTTTTATATGGCTCATAGACCTATTGCCATTAGATAAGTGGAGTTACCATATACAAAAAAACTCTAAGCTAGCGCAGCACAGCACTAATTACCGAAAAAATGTGGTGTCCTTCTTCAGTTGGGAAGAGTCCATCTCTATTGGAGAGTCGTATATTAAGGAGAAAACGCAACCATAATGGCAACAATATCAAAAGATATAATTGATAGAGTTAGAGAAACAACAGATATAGTGGATATTATCTCTGAATATGTTGACCTGAAACAAAAAGGGCCGAACTTGTTTGGGCTTTGTCCTTTCCATAATGAAAAAACTCCTTCGTTTAGCGTTGCGCAGCAAAAACAGATATATTATTGTTTTGGTTGCCATTTAGGCGGAAATGTTTTCTCCTTTTTAATGGAATATTTAAAAATATCGTTTCCTGAAGCGGTGAAAATATGTGCTGATAGATGTAACATTGATTTAGTAATAGATGAAAATAATGAAGGATCCGAATTGTTTTCAGCATTATATAAAATACATGATGTTGCCCTTGAATTGTATCAGTCTAATCTTTTTTCACCTGATGGGGAAAGGGCTCTCCAGTACTTGAAAGACCGAGGACTTAATGAAGACATCATAAGACAGTTCAAAATTGGTTATTCACTAGACAACTGGGTCCAGCTAGTAGAACAATGCAAAGGTCGAGGCTTTACCAAATCGCAGATTCTTAAATCAGGGTTATTTACACAATCTGATAAGGGGATGTTTGATAGATTTCGATCGAGAATAATGTTCCCCGTTATCCACCCTTCGGGCAAAACAATTGCATTTGGAGGAAGAATTTTTGAAAGTAATGACTCAGCCAAGTATCTTAACTCACCTGAAACTCCATTGTATAAAAAAAGCAATACTTTTTACGGGTTACAAGCAACACGGGATGCTATAAGAAAGGAGGGGTACGTTATTTTAGTTGAAGGATATATGGATTTCATCAAGCTTTATCAAGCCAATATTCTTCCTGTAGTTTCTGTTTCAGGGACGGCTTTTTCATCCTCCCATGGCGCTGCAATTAAAAAAATAACAAACAAAGTGATATTATTGTATGATGGTGACAGTGCTGGTGTCAATGCTGCTCTCAGAGCCGGATGGGTTTTATTGAAATCCGATCTTATTCCGTCAGTAGTTCAGCCCCCAGAAAATCTTGACCCTGATGATTGGGTGACTAAAAATGGAAAAGATGAGTTAATGTCCTATGTTAGTGACCCTATGACTTATGTTGATTTCCACATTGCATCACATAAGGGGAATGAGCTTATGGGGGTTGAAAGGCAGGATTACATAGTCAATTTATCGAAAGAAATAAAGGAGATTAAAGACGGTTTTGTTAGGAATGATATGATTAAAATACTTTCTCAAAAATTATCAATTGATGAGAAGGATTTAATACGTTCAATTAATACCCAGCGAGTTAACCCGGTTTTAAAAACTAAAGCTGATGTTGACAACACTAAAAACGTTTTTGAACTGGGTCGAGTTGAAAAAGCGCAAATTGAGCTGCTAAAACTTCTTCTCGATGATAGTGTTGAAACCAGAAGATACACATTCGAAAATATTTCGATAGGTTTGTTTAAAACGCCGATACTAAATAAGTTAGCGCAAATCATTATAGAAAATAATTTAGAGGTTGAGATATCTTCATTAACTGAGTATTTCCAAGATAAGGATGAAAGAAGCTACATCACAAAAATTCTGTTTAATAAAGATAAAAACAGTTCTTACGAAGAAATTGTATCTGATTGTCTGAAGATCTTAAAATCAGAACCAATAAAGGAAAAAATTTCTTCCCTTCGTGTGATAATTAGGGAAAAAGAATCAAATGGTCATGATCCAACAGAAGAGCTGAACAAAGTTAATAAATTACAACTTGAATTAAATGCATTATAGATACAACCAGGTAATTATCCCTCTTCTTATTTATTTATCGTCACTTGTGTGGTCTACGCAAGTCCAATTGATTACTTCTCATAAAAAGAGTAATGGGACATTGCTCCGAATTGTTACTAGTTCAGTAATGGATATTGATAATATTGCTGGATGGTCAGGACAAGAAAATTGGTTTTATCTAACACTAAACGGCACCTACTTGAGCCCATCCGCTGTTGAATATATCGAATTTGAGCCACCATTAATGGATATTGAGATAAATGAAAATAATGAATCGGTGCAAATAGGATACCTGTTTGAGCGTCCTATTGAGGACTTTGAAATATTTCATTCAAAAGCATCTAGAATCATCCTCGTTCAAGTTTGGGAGTCGTTGAGCGATAGTCTGCGAACAGAGCTTAAGGTTTCGGAAGGTACAAACAATAACAGAGTTTTTTCATTGCCCCAAAAAGAGGCTAAAGGGTCTCCGTTTTATGATTCATTTGTTTATGCTAGAGATAAATATGGTCCTGAAAAATATTTTGTTTGGTATAGTGATTGGTATTCAACTGAGGACGTAATTGTTGACTCTGGGATTGATAGTAATGAGCAAGATGGTGTAGAGCAATACGAAAGTGTTGAGAGTCTCCCAATAGACGAACCTACTATTCCCCCCAAAAAAGAGCCGAAGCCTCTTGTAGTGATAAAAAAGCAGGTTGAGGTTAGTGGCCCTCCGGCACCCCAAAAGAAGGCATTAAGCAGAGATTTGATAGATATATCCTTTATTATCGATGATGGTATGTTAAAGTCTGGAGTGAAACGACCACGAAGTGTTAAAGCATTGCAAGAGGCGCTTGTTGTTTTAGGATATGACCTTGGTACGGGTGGTGTTTATAATGATGGTGTAGATGGCGATTTTGGTCCCAAAACAGAGGACGCAGTTATTGAATTTCAGCTTGATAGAGGTTTTAATACTGCAAACATCGATGGAGTAGTAGGCGAGGGAACCCACAGAGAATTAATGAGAGCATTGTCTGGTCAAAAACCAGTATTTGTTAATATCAATCGGGAAAACAGAGTAAACATGGAGCAGAAGTTTGGTAGTGTAATAGATCAGGCTCGTTTAACAGCAAAAGAACTTCTGAACCAGACACCTGTCACAACACAAGTGAAAAGAGAGACGCGTAAGCTACTCAATAATAATGAGGTGAATTTACTACCACCTGATCTCTCCAACCGTAAAACCTTCCTCAAGTTAACATGTAATTTAGAAGGTGCAGACGTTTTCATTGACGGTTCTCTAATCGGTAAAACGCCAATACCCAATAAAATGCCTGTTAAACCAGGTTGGCATAGAGTAAGAGTTGTTGATCCAAATTCTTCACCCCCTAAATTTGCAATGAAGATACCAGACTATCAGGACATCTATGTGCCTAAGGGGCGCACACAAAAAATCAGAATCAATCTCTCAGTATCGGAAAGTAGTTCTGAGCAATAGTAATCTTTCGTATTTCTTATTCAGAATGCCATTAAGGACTCTGGCAGTATATTTATCAATTTACTCATTTTTAACTGCACAAGATATGCCGACTATTTTGTCAACAAATGTAGATAAAACACAAACAGGTTTAGTAATTAAGTTCCAACTTTCAAGCTATATTGAACGTTCCGACATTTCAAGCTGGATTGAGAGAGATAACTGGTTTATACTCAACGTATATAATATCATCCGACCGGAAGAGGGTTTTTTTTCAAATATAATTCAATACCCAATTGATGATATTCAGCAAAACTGGTCACAAAATGCACTCCAGCTGTCACTTCATATAAATCAAAATATCGGGAGATTTGATGTGATATTAGATAATAAGGATAATACTTTTCAAGTTGTCCTCACGTACTCTAACTTCATTACAGACAAGGAAAAAACCCCGTCTTTTGTATTTCCAGATTTAAAGGATGCACAAAAAATACATCACCCAAAATCCTGGAAGGATTCTCGTGAACGAACCACACTAGAAATAATATGTGATACAAAAGGATTACCGATTTATGTTGATGGTCATCTTGTTGGTTATTCACCGCTGAAAAATCCAGTAGATGTTTTACCTGGATGGCATAAAGTGGGATATTTCCCAAATGATTACTATCAAGATCCAAACAAATTAACTTCTAAAGAAAAAATCATGAATGATATACTTGTCATGGGGCGCTTAGATGTTTTTATCGATGAAGGAGATAATGAAACTATAGTATTAAACTATCAAAACCTAGATGAAGAAGTAATTGACTTTAATAAACGCTTTCAATCAGGCACCTGGGTAGGTTTTTCCTTGTTTTTCACAATGCTCTTATTGATGAGTTGGGGGATGGCCTGATATACTGTTTTTATCTTTTATTTATATCGATAATAATTATTTCACCTGTAAGAATTTATGCTCAA
>CAJWHU010000069.1 GCA_913041325.1 uncultured Fidelibacterota bacterium
GAGAATATACCCATCATCAATGCTGGGAAAATAGATGATGCTGCTAATCCAAAAGCAAGAGCAACTGTACCTGCGGCAAAATCAGGTGGGTTAAAACCAAAATAACCAGCAACTCCAATTGATAGTGCCATCGCAATTCGACTTGCCATTAATTCTTTTCTATCTGATATGTTTGGAGCAAAAACTCCCTTTAATAAGTCACGAGAAATTGAAGATGATATTGCAAGTAACAACCCAGCTGCGGTAGAAAGGGCCGCTGCTAGACCACCTGCAGCTACTAATGCAATAACCCAATTTGGTAGCTTTGCTATTTCAGGATTTGCTAAAACAATTATATCTCTATCAACCTTAACCATCTCATTGCTTATCCCTGAACTGTATTGAATCAAACCATCATTATTTTTATCTTCGTATTTCAGTAACCCTGTTTTTTCCCATTTACGAAACCATGAAGGCCTCTCATCATATGAAAGATTTTGTAGTTGATCAGGCTGCTCTATTGTGGAAATAAAATTTAACCTTGCCATTGCAGCAACAGCGGGAGCAGTTGTATATAGAATTGATATGAAAACTAGAGCCCAACCTGCGGATAGTCTAGCAGATTTAATATTGGGAACAGTAAAAAATCGCATTATTACATGTGGCAGACCCGCTGTTCCAATCATTAATGACAGTGTATAAAAAAACATATTCAAAGTACTTAAGCGCTTGCTTGTAGTGTATTCCTGAAAACCAAGATCCATCACAATTTTATCTAGCTTATCAAGCAGAAATGTTCCATCGCTCATTGTGCCACCAAGACCAATCTGAGGAATCGGAATCCCTGTCAGCATGAATGAAATGAAAATCGCAGGTATCGTATATGCAATGATCATAATAACATATTGTGCTATTTGTGTATAGGTAATTCCTTTCATACCTCCCATAACTGCATATATAAAGACAATGACCATCCCTATGCTAAGTCCAGTTTCATAGTCAACCTCTAAGAATCTTGAAAATGCAACTCCAATTCCTTTCATTTGACCGATCACATAAGTAACGGATGCTATAATTAAGCATAGGACAGCTACTACCCTAGCTGTCTTTGAATAGTAACGATCGCTTATAAACTCTGGTACAGTAAATGATCCGTGCTTCCTTAGATATGGAGCTAGAAGCATAGCAAGCAGTACATAGCCACCTGTCCAACCCATCAAAAAGACAGATCCACCATATCCGAGGAATGCAATCAAACCAGCCATTGAAATAAATGAAGCAGCAGACATCCAATCAGCTGCAGTTGCCATACCATTCGCAATAGGGTGTATCTCGCCCCCTGCAACATAAAAGTCCTCAGTGCTGTTCGCTCTTGCCCAGAAAGCAATCCCTACATAGATAACAAATGTTAGACCGACTATCAAAAATGTTAGCGCTTGGAGTTGCATTTCAAATGGTTTTAATTAACTATTATTTCTACGATATTTTTCATCAATCACTCCCATTTTTGAAGAATAATAAAAGATAAGAATTACAAATACATAGATAGAGCCTTGCTGCGCAAACCAAAAGCCAAGCTTAAAGCCACCAATTTTGATAAGATTAAGATAATCAACAAGAACAATACCAAAGCCGTATGAGAAGATAAACCACACTGACAAGCATCGAATTATTAGGCGAATGTTTTCCTTCCAATAATTTTCTTTATCGTCAGCAAACATATTCCCTTGACCTATTTTAGATCGACCACTTAGGTATTGACTCGTATATGCTAATAAAATTGCTACAACCACATCTGAGCTAGGAGAAGCGTCAGGAAATCCAAAGTTCCATAAAATGATACCTATTAACCAGATAAAGTAGACCTTCACGATCTATAATATCATAAATAATGTAGAATATAGGAATAAATTTTTTTGGGATTTATTATGCTTGTGGCATGTTTTCACTGCTAGTGGATTTATCATTATCTAAAATATTCTTGAAAATATTTCCAATATATTTTAGGCGAGCAGTTTCGTCATCAATGCTTATTATCTCTTTTTTGAGAATGATTGGTAATTGCATTCCTTGGAGAAATTCAAAAGAGATCTTTTTGTTCATGTGGAGATCTAAATCTTTGTCGACACCGAATTTCAACAAAATCTTAAGGTAAGATTCTTGAAAAATTTTAAATTGAGGTCCTTTTAAACCTCCCTCTGTTGGTAAAAATTCGACGTTGCCTATTACTGTTTCTCCATCAATTTTCGTATTCTTGACCTTGAATATTTCATTTCCTCTTACAAGTATATCGTATTCCCCATTTTCATATTCTTTGAAAACTTTGTTTACGCTGACTTTCACACCTTTAGAGAAAACGCCTTTGCCTTCGCTTAAAATAATTCCAAATGGCCTGTCCTCTTCAATTGCACTTTTTATCATAGCCTTGTACCTAGGTTCGAATATATGCAGAGGCAAGTACTCAAAAGGCAATAAAACAAGATTTAGTGGAAATAGTGGAAGCCGTGTCAAAGCCATGTTTTTATAATTTTTTAATTTTATGAGATATTCCAATCTAAGAAAAAAAGTATAATAGTTCTAATTGATAAATTCGTTACAGAGTAGTTGTATGAATGCCCATAAAGCAATAGATTGCAAATAAATATAATGCTCAATAACGCTCAAATCGCTCACCGCTGAATTTTACACAACCCTTCTCTGGACAATGATTAAAAAAAGAGATAAAACCTTAAGTAGCCATTACCGCGCTCACAAGCGTCTAGTATATTTTACCGAAAACATTGTACAGCAATACGCCCAACAAAGAAATTTTGACTTTCAAAATAAAGAGAAAAATTGCGTTAGTGGCTTGTCTGCGGCAATCACTCGAAGAGTTATTGCAGAATGGGACGTTGCAAGACATGTTCTCAATTTCCATCCATATATTAAAGTAGAAAAATTCATCCAAGAAATATGCTGGAGAACATATTGGAAAGGCTACCTTGAACATTATCCTACTATATGGCTTAGATATAGAGAAGATGTTGAAAAAATGCAGGACCATAAAACCCACTTAAATTTCAAAAATGCTGTCTCTGGAAATACAGGCATTGAATGTTTCGATTTTTGGATGAATGAACTAAAAAACAATGGTTACCTACATAATCACTCTAGGATGTGGTTTGCTAGTATTTGGATACATACCCTTGGCCTCCCATGGCAACTAGGCGCTGATATTTTTATGCAACACTTATTGGATGGAGATCCAGCATCAAATACCCTCAGTTGGAGATGGGTAGCTGGTTTACACACCAAAGGAAAAACCTATCTTGCGAATGCTGAAAATATCAAGAAATTCACGGACGGAGCATTCTATCCTGCAAACCAGCTGTCTAAGACTCCGAAATTTATTTTTGATGATGAAAACCATAGTTTAAAAGAGTTAAAATTTAAACAAGACTGTACAAAAGAAATACAGTGCCTCTTGGTACATGAATCTGATCTACTGTTAGAGGGCACGCCTGAATGTGATTTACTTCTAATCCAAAAACGACCCTTACAAACCACTTCCAGATCAGAAATTGTAAGAACTTTTATCTCAAATGCGCTAGAAAACTACCAAAATGAACTTAGTAAAAATCATTATAAAGAGATAATAGTGGTTGATCTTGAGAATATAGCATTTTTTAAAAAAATTATCAGAGATAGAAACTTGATGTCCATACACACGTTTTACCCATCTGTTGGACCAGTATATGACCAGATTCAGACTATGAGTTCACATAAAATCCAATTCAACTTTTTATACAGAAAATGGGATAAAGAATTTTGGCCACATTCTTCTAAGGGGTTTTTCAAAATGAAACATAAAATCTATCCAATTCTCAAGAAATTAAATTACACTTAATACATATGTTAAACTTTCAGATTAGAGGATGCAGAATACATATTTGCGTGGGAGTCTTTGAAGACAAGGATGTTGAAATGGCACTGGATCAGGTACGTGATGAAAAAACATCTCTTGCAAATATAATCTATAAGGAACCCTGGGAAGAATTTTCGGATGTAATCAGCTTTAATTCACCGTATGTTACAAAAGAGGGAGAACTCATAATAACATCGTTGGACTCAAACAACTATTATGATGATGGATACTCTTTCTACAGAGTTAACATCGCAGACGTAACACAAGTGCCTGTAAAAAAGCCATTGAAAGTTAGAGGCAACAGATCACTCATAGTAAATAAGGCTATTTACTATGGCTGCACGTTTGAAGCTGAAGTTAAGAATTTGAACCATGAATCCTTTGACGAAAATCAAATTTCTATCTCCACATATACATCTCCCCTGATAAGACAAACCATTCTTGGCGAAGTATTTTTTAAGCAGGAGCAGTTACAAGATCTGAAAAGAAATAGGTGTGATATAATTTCATTCCAATCCAGCATCTACAAGTTCACGAATAGTAGAGAGGAAAAGAAATACAACCAGCATGATTTTGATAAGAAATACAAAATATTTCTTGATTCTGAAATCAAGTTTGATAGATGAGTTAAAATGAAACTAATCAAGCAAATCCAAGTGGCAGCTAAATATTTCTTATATACGTTTATGAAATGGACACTGCCTGTTTTTATAATATTTTTAATTGTTTTTTTCGTTCTTAAAGTTGCCAGCTTTTTTTCCTAACCCAAAATGATAAGACTTTTAAAAAATAAGACATTTCTATTATTCTTTTTTGGAAATGTTATGTCATTGATTGGGTTTGGCTTTAATCTAATTGCAATTAGTTGGATGGTGCTTGAAAAAACAGGTTCTGAATACACGCTAGGTAAAATTATGGCATCAGCCACTGCGCCTGGTATAGCTCTTGCTTTATTTGCCGGGGTTATCATTGATCGCGTCAATAGAAAGTGGTTACTAATATACCTAGATCTATTTCGCATGATCGTAGTTATGTCCTTTCTAATCGTATTAAGTCAAAGTGAATTTCAAATATGGTTCTTATATCCGGTAGTGGTTTTAATGGGACTTGGTAATGCACTTTTTTGGCCTACAGCCCAAGCCTTTGTGCAAGAAATAGTCGATGACAAGGAGTATTTTGATGCAAACAAGCTGTTGTCCGCGAGTTATCAAGTTGGATCAATCTTGGGAGCTAGCATGGGTGGGTTTATAGTCCACCTTTACAATCCACAAATTGCCCTATGGATAAACGTGGGGACCTATTTTTTATCGGCTATTTTAATTTTCTTTGCACCATTTACTTTTAGACGAAAAGCTAATGACCAATCAAAGCTATTAGATTCTCTAGGGGTGGGTTTTACCTATCTAAAAAGAAAAACAAATATTCTAACTCTCGGGCTTACAACCATCTTATCTGATGTAGCCATTTGGGGATCTCTAACTGTATTAACCATCACTATTTCAAAAGAGGTTTTTAACAAAGGGACTTGGGGCTATGGCTTATTAGATGGGCTTTATGGTGTTGGGGCACTCTGCTCTACTATTGCAGTTGGATATTTTTCTGATAAACTTGGTAGAGGAAATTATCTCGCAGTTTGCTACGTTATTGCTGGGTTGATGTGTTACTTGGTGCCAATAATGCCATCTATTTACTCCGCTGCAATAGTATTTTCTTTCATGGGATTGCATAATAACTCAGCAAGAATTATTGTTCGAACTATTTTTATGGAAAATATACCGAATGATATAATGGGGAGAGTTCAAACAATTTTTGGAGTTTACACTCGGGCGATGGTAATACTGAGTTCGCTCTATGTAGGCTTACTAATAGAAAATCACTCAATAGATTTAGCTGTTTTCTTCACCTCAAGCCACTTTGCTTTTGCATTTATTGGAACTCTTGGTGTGATAATATATTGGCAAGGAAATGTTGGCATTCTAACAAATAATAAAAATGCCTGAATTGCCTGAAGTCCAAACTGTTGTTAATCACATTAGACCTACATGTGTTGGTAAAAGATTGAAAAGAATACAGCCAGTTTGGGGTAAGGTCCTCCATAACTTTAAAGAGGAAGATGTA
The DNA here is from genome assembly GCA_913041325.1 of uncultured Fidelibacterota bacterium. The sequence continues at coordinate 6,002 of CAJWHU010000069.1, forward strand.
AATCTGATTTTAAAACGTCCGAAAGTCATTGATGTCTACAGAAGGGCCAAATTTATAATAATTAGTTTTAAAAATCACATCATCGCTATCCATCTTAGGATGACAGGTAAATTAAATATTACAAATGAACATTTTCGATCTAAACACATTACTGCGGTCCTCGAATTCGAGGACGATTACTCTATCTATTTTGAAGATGTTAGGAAATTTGGGAGAATTTATTTGTATAATGATCTAAATGTAATTGATTCAAAACATGGCCCTGAACCCTTGGGGAAAAGCTTCACACATCAATTATTTAAAAAGATGGTATTACAAAAACGAAGAAACATAAAAGCTTTATTACTCGATCAAACATTTATCTCAGGCCTTGGTAATATTTATGTCGATGAGAGCCTATGGAAGAGCGGGATTCATCCTAGTTCCATATCAAATTTAGTGCCGGAAAATAAAGTTTTTTCACTGCATTCCAACATTAGATTGACACTTAGGGAAGCCATTAACAATAATGGTACAACTATTATCGATTTTAATGTAAATGGTGAATCGGGACGTTATACTGATTATCTTTGTGTTTACGGTAAAGCAGGTGAACCATGCTTAAAATGCAATGATAGGATTGAAAAGCTAAAAATTGCAGGGCGCGGAACTTACGTATGCACTAAGTGCCAAAAAAAGTATTCTTAAAATGTTAAATCCATTAAAAATTCTAGATAGGGAATGGCAGGAGCTGAAACTAGGAGTCAAAAAAGCCAAACATGACTATCATACTTTTCTCTTTTCCACTATTCACAATGGTGAGCCCGAATCCAGAACAGTAGTTTTAAGAGCACAGGATAAAAATAAATTCCAGATATGGTTTCACACTGATAAGAGGAGCCAAAAAATCTTGCAGATCAAAAAACATAAAAGTGTTTCAGCACTGTTTTACGATACATCTAGAAAAGTTCAACTCCGGATTAATGGAATAGCAATCCTTGAAAGTGACAACAAAAGAAATGCAAAAATATGGAATTCGATGAGCCTAGATAGTAAAATCTGCTACATGGGCCCTTATGCGCCTTCTCAAAAATTACCACAATTTTCACCAAATCTACTTAGTAAGTCTCCTCAAGAAATTAATGAAAAAGATTATGAACTTGGCTTAAGCAGATTTTGCCGGGTTAGAATCGACATATCTAAAGTTGACTGGCTTCGTTTAGATTATCAAGGTCACCAGAGATTAAAATTTCAGTTTAATAAAACTATAAAGTCAGAGTGGATTGCATCATGAAAAATATTAGCAAAAAATTGGTAACTGTTTTAATTAGCACGTTCTTGGTCATGTCCTGTGCGAGGCTGTATAATGGATCATTTAAACAACCTAACTTTCCGCTGACGCAGCCAGATGAATTAGGCCCGGTGGTTGAGAAATGGGAAGATGGAGTACGAACGAGTGGCAATAACAACGAATTCGAATGGTGGTATCTAGATGCTAAGTTAGAAGATGGTTCACTTTTTGTTTGCTACTTTTACAAAGTGCACTTTCTAAGAGATCGGTTTTTCATTGGTATGAATTATAGTTCAGAGGAGTTTGGAGAAATATTCAAACTTAAATACTTTAAAAAAAATAAAGTATCATTCGCTGCTGATAGCTGTAACGTTTCAATGGGAGAAAATTTTTTTATAGGCAATTTAAATGAATACAAGATAGCTCTTTCTCCTGATGATTTTGATGGTTTTGGAGTAAATATCAAACTTAAATCCAGATTAAAACCTTATAGACCTCAAGATGGAATTATCAAAGCGGAGGACGATTTTTTTGCTTGGTTAGCTGCAGT
>CAJWHU010000070.1 GCA_913041325.1 uncultured Fidelibacterota bacterium
AAAAAAGGGTTTCGGTTTTACAAGACCTCTGTTATGCATCCTAGATTGTCTGATCGTTACCCAGAAATCAAGAGCTATATGGGGATAGGAACTAGCAACCCATCACACCGAGCAAGCATAGTTATGAATGGTGAAAAAGTCTACGGTTTCATTGCTACCGAAATTGGGAATTCAATATTTAAGGCTACAGGTGACAGTAATGAGGATCTGATACAAATAACCCGTGAACGAGATTTAGATAGTCAAAAGAGTTGTGATGTAATAGATACAATGTCACACAGCACTCGAGATGTCAATGATGATGTATTCCCAGAGTGTGTTGGTGTTGATGACCCTTGTTATCCGGTAGGAAGTGAGCTAGTAACATACAGATTCGCAGGTATTATGACAGAGGATGTAAACGCAGAAGTAGCTGATGGTACCGTTGTGGGCGGACTAGCTTGGATGGTAGCGATGGTCAACCAGGTAAATGCATTGTGGATAAGAGACCTTAGTTTCCAGCTTCAGATGGTTGAAGATAGTGATCTCATTATTCATACTAGCTCTAATCCTGCGCCATCTCAATTTAAACAGGAGTGCCCCGAAGCTGGAAATCCAAGAAATTGCGAACTTCCCGAGGTGGAGCCGTACCTGGAAACAATTATTGGACCAGGAGGTTGGGATGATGATGCACAAGCCAGAGAGTGGGAATATGGAGCGTGTTTTGATATTGGATACGGAGGAGGCCTAGCTTACTGCCCTGGTCCAACCTCTGTCAATAGTCCTTCTTTTGGTGTTTTTTCCCATGAAATAATGCATAATGTGGGATCTAATCATAACATCACCAGAGAGGATGGATTTAGATCTTCTATCGGTGGTAACATTATGTACTGGGTTACACCACCGGCAACGATACCTGGGAATAGTGGTATGACGTATACCTCTCACAGTATTGAAGTAGGGATGAATTACCGATCAACATTGCCAGGCAATTCTGTGCCATATAACTATGTTGAAGGATACTCTACAGCCCAGACTAATAATATTATTCCAGAACTGATCGTACCCGATGGTGGGTATATTATACCAAGAGATACGCCATTTGCGTTGGAGGGTTATAGTTCACCTATGCACCCGGATTATACTTTTTCCTGGGAGCAAAATGATGCCTCTAGCGAGCAATATTTGAATGAACCATCCAGCGATGAATTCGCATATTTTCCATCTACGATGGGACCGCTTTTTTCCTCTGTAGACCCGACGAAAGACGGGTATAAAAGGACTTTTCCAGATATGAGCTCATTGTTAGAAAATAATTATGAAACCTATGACGCTGGTTACTTTAATACTCTTGTCATGGAGAAATTACCTTTTTCATCAAGAGAGATTAATATGCGTCTTATTGTTCGGACTAATGACCCCTATTCTGGTTCGGTAAATCATAAAAATGTTCAATTCTTTGTCGAGGGATCAGCAGGTCCGTTTCGTGTCACCTCCCAGGACGTCTCTACTGTTTGGGATGTAAACAGTCAGCAGACTATAACATGGGACGTAGCAAACACCGATGACCCATCATCTGTTAATTGTCAGATGGTAGACATTGTGATGTCTCTAGATGGTGGAAATAATTTTAATTACATCCTATTCGAAGATATTCCGAATAGTGGCTCTCATTCATTTGTTGTCCCTGCCATGCCATCTACCCTATCAGCGAGGCTCATGATAAAATCTGTTGATAATTTGTTTTTTGACATAAACAATGGTGCCATTGTAATCAATAATCCCTACGTCCCCTCTGTTACTTTCTCAGATGAGATTATTGCCCTATCTTTAGCCCAAAATGAGACCCAGCAGTTTTCAGTCTCATTTACTAATGATGGTGAGGAAAATTCTGTGTTGCAATACTATTCTGGTAATGCATCTTCAATGGTTTTTGAAGAGGATTTTGAAGGGCTTGATTTAATGGAGAATACGGAATACGTTATGTATGAGCTTCCCACAGGATGGGAGCGTTCATCTTTAGGCCGAGGGTGGATTGTAGGAACAGAGGATCTTAGCGCGTGGGAGGACTGGATTAGTGCCCAAATAGGTGCTGGTTATTTTGATATTCCTGAGTGGAGCGATGGTAATTATATTTTTGCCGACGACGATCAATATAGTGCGTGCTCTAATTGTGCTGATTTATCAGAATGTGGCAGCATAAATGGATGTGCTGATGGTACCCAAGATCTATTATATACACCTGAGTTTAATGTACCTGTAAATTCGAGAACCCAATTATTATTTGATTCTTACTTTGGTTATGTAGGGTCGGGGCATGAGATTCATGTGGGTATCGTCACCAATGATATTTCAACATGGAACATCATTCACTCGCAAACTAGTGGGACTGATGCTTTTGTATCTCATGAGCTCGATCTCACAGACTATGAGGACGAGACCATTCGTATTGTTTTTCACTCAGAGGAGACAGCAGAAAATGGATGGGGAGCAGGATGGGCACTTGACAATATTAGAATTGCCGTATCACCAGCATGGCTGCATTCTCAGGCTACAGGGCTACTTCATGCAGGTGAGACGAATGCTCTGAATTTCTCTATAAACACTGCTAATCTTGATGCTGGAAGCTATGAGGGTTCTCTGGTGGTTTCGGATATTAACCATGATGTATCTGACACAGTTAAAATTACTCTTGATGTGCTTCTAAGTACTAAAAATGATCCTGCTCCGTTATCTTATAGTTTGTATCAGAACTACCCTAACCCTTTCAATCCTGAAACAGAATTAATGTTTTCAATAGCAAAGGAAGAAATGGTAACCCTTGCCATATATGACATATTGGGAAATAGAATAAAAACAGTTTTGCAAAAAAGATTAAACCCTGGTTCTCACCGTTACAGTTGGGATGGGTTAAACGATAATGGTAACACAGTTAGTGCAGGAATGTATTTTTATAGGATGAACACCCCATCGTTTAGTGAAACAAAAAAGATGCTCCTATTGAAATAATGATAATTTTATAAATAAGTTGAAGAATTAGCATAAACTCATATTAATATCAGCCCTAAAATTTTTAGATAATAAACAAAAAAAGGATAAATATGTCAAAAACTAGCAGTCTATACGACAAGATTAAAAGCCATTTTGACACCTTCGAAGCTGAGCACGAAAAGAACATGGGTGGAAATAAAGCTGCCGGTTCACGCGCGCGTAAAGCTATAGGTGAGGTTAAAAAGCTTGTTACAGATTATCGTAAGGCATCTGTTGCCGGTGAGTAATTTCACGATAAAAAAACCCCGCAAATTTGCGGGGTTTTTTTTTAAATCTTCTTAAAGCCTATGAGAAAAAACGATTTAAGAAATATAGCGATCATTGCTCATGTTGACCATGGAAAAACTACCCTTGTTGATGGACTGCTTAGGCAGAGTGGAACTTTTAAAGAGCACCAAGATATTGACGACAGAATTATGGACTCGATGGATCTAGAAAAAGAGCGTGGAATTACAATAGCAGCAAAAAATACAGCAATCTCCTATAACCATATAAAGATAAATATCTTAGACACTCCAGGGCATGCAGACTTTGGAGGTGAGGTAGAGAGAAGTCTGAATTTGGTTGATGGTGCTTTGCTTCTTGTAGACGCAAGCGAGGGTCCTCTTCCTCAAACTAGATTCGTCTTAAAAAAGACACTGGAAAAAGATTTACCCATAATACTCGTCATTAACAAAATCGACCGTAATGATGCCAGAATTGATGATGTTATTGAAGAGGTTTATGACCTATTCATTGATCTTGATGCATCAGACGAGCAGATAGAGTTTCCAATAGTTTACTCTAACGCTAAAGAGGGTATTGCTAAATCCGATCTTGATCAAAACTCTAATGATCTAAAACCTCTATTTGATTGTATAATTGAAAAAATTCCAGGACCAATTGCAAACGATGATCAACTACCGCAGTTCTTAATCACAAATTTGGATTATGATTCCTACGTTGGGCAAATAGCGATAGGGAGGCTGCATAGTGGCCTTCTTGAAATGAACAAACTATACTCACTATGTACAAAAAATGAAAATCGAAGCAACCAAAAATTTTCCGCACTTTATACTTTTAGAGGATTAGAAAAAGTTAAGGTTGACAAAGTTGTTTCTGGCGATATTATAGCATTTGCCGGTATCGATAATATTTCTATTGGCGATACAATTGCAGATAATGAGCGCCCCGATTCTCTACCAAGGATACAAATTGATGCACCAACTGTTTCTATGATGTTCCATGTAAATGACAGTCCTTTTGCTGGAATAGACGGCAAGTACCTTACCACAAGACACCTATCCGAGCGGTTAGTATTGGAGACGTATAGCAATGTTTCTTTAGAAGTAATTCAAACAGCAAGACCCGATGTTTTTGAGGTGAGGGGAAGGGGGGAATTGCAGCTAGCAATTTTAATTGAGACAATGAGGAGGGAGGGATATGAATTTATGGTGTCCAAGCCTCAGGTTATTGTAAAACAAGATGCTGGCAATAAGTTGGAACCAATGGAAAAAGTTTTTTTAGATATCCCAGAAGATAAAGTAGGTGTCGTAACGGAAAAATTATCAGTCAGAAAAGGTAAAATGACTGACCTGCAAAATCATGGTACTGGAAGAGTCAATCTGGAATTTTCTATACCCTCTCGCGGTCTAATTGGCTTTAGGTCCCAGTTCATAACAGATACCAAAGGTGAGGGCATTATGAATAAACTTTTTGATGGCTATTCACCTTGGTTTGGATCCATACCGCAAAGAAATTCGGGAGCAATGGTCTCAGACAGGGAGGGGAAGGTTACATCATATGCTTGTATTGGAATGGCCGATAGGGGTGAACTATTTATACCCGTGGGTACAAAAGTATATGCTGGTATGATCATCGGTGAGCGAAACAGAGATGGAGACTTGAACATAAATATCACTAAAGAGAAAAAACTGACTAATATGCGCGCTTCAGGTTCAGATAATACTGTCCCCATTAGGCCTCCAAAATTATTATCGCTAGATCAGTGTATTGAGTTCATTGCAGAGGATGAATTTATCGAAGTGACACCGGGAAATATAAGATTGAGAAAAATGGAACTCGACCAAACAAAAAGAGCTTCAATACAAAAAAAAGAAAAGTATGCATCCCAATAATTTTTCAAGGTTAAATGAATTTTTAACTGCGTAAATATTATAAAAACCAGGAATAGAGTTGAATTTAGATTTACCTTTAAAAAATATTGTTCGAATTAAAGATACCACTGCTGAAAATAATGCCGCTATTTTTTTCTTACATGGATATGGAAGTAATATGCAAGACCTAGACGGATTGAGTCATCAGTTTGATAAAAGCTGGACTAGCATAAGTCTGCAAGCAAGTATTCCTGTACAGTTTAATGGTTGGGCATGGGCGGACCTTGATTATAACAACCTGGGTATCTTGCCAAAGCCGGAACAAATGAGAAATCATCGCAAGGCTGTTATAGAGTCAATTGATATTTGTATTTCAAAGCTTAACATAGATGCTACTAGGATACATTTATTAGGCTTTAGCCAGGGGGCTGCGTTAGCTATGTATTGCAGTCTAATATCTCCCAAAAAATTTTGTTCTGTTGTTTCGGTTTGTGGTTTTCTTCCAATGGATCAGATAAAAGAAAAAATAGAGACTAGTCTTGTCAGACATTTGAATGTATTGATGGTAAATGGGAGACAAGATTCTATTGTACCACTCTCATTAGCAAAGTCTACCAGAGATGGCATTAAATCACTAGGCATGAAACCTGATTATAAAGAATACGATATGGAGCATTCCATATCATACGAGTGCCTTAGTGATATCCTAACATGGCTGAATGCTAAAAATGAGTAGTTGAAAATATCTTTTATTGGTTGGTTTGATGATAAGCTAGTGTGGGGATCTAGGTTGTGATTGATAGTTTACCAATCATCATCTCCCCAGTCACCATCATCGTCATCATCTCCCCAGCCATCGTCATCACCTTCTTCCTCTAAATATTCTGCCTGTTCGTCTAGCCATGCAATGTAATCTTCCTCTTCATGGATAGTGAGATATCCTTTCATGCGATAATGTCCGAGACCACAGAGCTGAGCGCATGCAATCTCAAGGCTCTTACCCTCTCGCATAGTTCCAACTGCTGTTTCAAGAAATTCTTCAGATGTGCTGGTAGCGGTAAAATGGACTGGAATCACCATCCCGGGTATTGCATCTTGAGAAACTCGCAGCTCAGGAAGTTTAAAATTGTGAATAACATCTTTTGAACTGAGATCAACCCTAATTTTTTTATCAACTGGTACGTGTAATTGATTTATTGTATAAAAATCATCTTTTCCAAATTCGCTGCTCCTGTCGAGCCCTATTGGGTTGTCTTGTTCATCAACAAGATCGATTCTTGTTTCCCCAAATTTTCCGTCAGCACCTGGGTAGTGAATGTTCCAAGCATATTGTTGAGCAATTATTCTTATATGCTCAGCATCACGGGGGTCAGGGACATCGTTTACTCTTTCAGCCCATATCGGGAAGGCGAATCCAAACAATATCACTATCTCTATGACAGCGACTGCAGCCTCCATTACAGATGAATAATGAGACTCTACACCCTTGTAGTTGGCTTTTTTATTTTTTGACGCACGAAATTTAACTAGGCTTACAATGAAAAATATTCCCCAGCCTATAAACAGCACAAGCATCAGATAGTGAACAATAACTATTATTTCATCTATTCTTCCACTGACACTGGAGATCCCAACAGGTAGACCAAAATATTGAAGCAACTCTAACACTATTTAATCGCCCTTATTAAGCCTTTTAGATTTTAAGCCGATGGAAACAATTCCGATAGCAATAGCGATGAGTAAAGGAGTAATCACGCCAAGCAAAGTTATTATAGCCATATCCATACCCTTTCCAGCATCGCTATTTGGATCGCCGTAACAGGTTGAGCATGCTAGAATATAGTTTGCGTTCATGAGCAAAAATGGCGTTAGTACTTTCAGAAAAATGCTATTCATAAGGTCTTAAACTTTTGTAAAACTTTGAAGAGGTATACAGATAATACGACGGTGAAAATCCCACCTAACATTGTCAACAGCATATTTGTGCCACTGTTGCCTAATCCAACGTATGTGCTGTATGTAAAAAATCCACAAAGTATTATTGATAAAAACGTGATAATTGTATGTGTTATTTTTAATTCCATTTTTCTAATATGATGATGTTGCGTCAGTTACAGATATGAGGGGTAGGAACATGAGGATTAAAAATGAAATCGCAGTTGCTGCCAGTATCCAAATAATCATTTGACGTTCGGTCATCAGATGCATAAAGTAACCTAAAACCAAGCTTCCTTTTATAGTTGCTACGGTCATTGCAATGAAAAAAGCTTCAATAAAGGAGACCTCCAAGTAACTTACTGCTACCGTTACAACAGTAAGGAATCCGAGCGCAATAAAGACGTTAATATATGTCTTTATGTGTTGTTCTATAGAGTGGTGAGAGTTATCTGCCATATCACAATAAATATAAAATTGGAAATAGAAAAATCCAGACCAAATCGACAAAATGCCAATAAAGTCCTGTAACCTCTATTCTGTTCGCGAGTAAATCTTTGTTTTCTTTCCACATAATATCGGCCTGCTTAGTCATATAAAAACTAAGCACCAATACCCCGCCTATAATGTGAAGTACATGCAGCCCAGTTAATGTAAAGTATATTCCCATGAACGTGCTTGTAGA
>CAJWHU010000071.1 GCA_913041325.1 uncultured Fidelibacterota bacterium
ATCCAGAAATATGGTCCCTTGATCGGCTTCTTCAAAATATCCTTTACGATCTTCACCTGCGCCGGTAAATGAGCCTTTTTTATGCCCGAAAAGTTCTGACTCAATTATTCCCTCGGGTATTGCTCCGCAATTGACAGTAACTAGCGGTTTATTAGCTCTTTTGCTCTCCTTGTATATAGCCCTAGCTACTACTTCTTTTCCTGTGCCAGACTCTCCTGTAATTAAAACCGATATATCCACTGAAGCAACTTGTGCTATCATTCTAACCACCTGGTCTATACCTAATGACGTTCCAATTATACCAGATTGTTTTTTTATTCTATTGCTATCTAGCATAGAACTACTCCTTTGCATTTAATTTCTTGTCAAGTGCACTTTCAAAATCTAAAATTTCATCCCTAATTCTTGCCGCTTTTTCAAATTCTAAATTTTCAGCAGCATCCAGCATTGCCTTCCTAAGCTCATCGATTATAGCCACTTTATCATCAAAACTCATATCAGATTTGTCATAATCTTTATTTGTATATAAATCACTATTAGAAGTCATTGAATCTGCTACGACAGTAGAATCTAAAATTTTGTCAATAGATTTATGAACAGTTTTAGGAACGATATTATTTTCTCTATTGAACCTGCTTTGTTTTGACCTTCTCTTCTCACTGGTGTCAATTAGATGTAGAATCGCCTCAGTGTCTTTATCTGCGTAAAGTATAACAAGCCCGTCTACATTTCTTGCGGCCCTGCCAGCTAACTGGAGTAATGAGCTTTTAGACCTTAAAAAACCTTCTTTATCAGCATCAATGATGGCAACTAGGCTTACCTCTGGCAAATCTAATCCCTCTCTAAGCAAGTTTATTCCTACTAGAACATCAAACTCGCCAATTCTCAGTTCTCTCAAGATTTTCACTCTTTCAAGAGTATCAATCTCAGAATGAAGATATCGAACTTTAACACCAAGACCTTGTAAATAATCAGTCAAATCCTCTGCCATTCGTTTCGTTAGAGTTGCAACCAAAGTTCTCTCATTCTTGGATACCCTAGTTTTGATTTCACCCAACAAATCATCAATTTGTCCCTCGGATTTTCTAACAACAACATCTGGATCTAGTAGACCTGTTGGACGAATAATTTGTTCAACGACAACTCCTGAACTAAGGCTCAACTCACGGTGAGATGGTGTTGCCGAAGTGAAAATAACCTGGGCTTGAGATTTGTGAAACTCGTCATACTTTAATGGTCTATTGTCAAGAGCGCTTGGAAGACGAAAGCCATGCTCAACAAGGGTTTCTTTTCTGGCCTTATCACCATTGTACATGGCTTGGATCTGCGGTAAGGTTACGTGAGATTCATCAATAACTGTTAAAAAGCCTTTAGGGAAAAAATCAATTAAAGTGTAAGGCTTATCTCCTGCTTCTCTGCCTGCAAAAAATCTGGAGTAGTTTTCAATTCCAGAACAATATCCCAGTTCAATCATCATCTCAATATCAAAGTTTGTTCTTTGTTCTAATCTTTGCGCTTCAAGTAATTTGTTATTTGATCGAAGAAAATTCAATCTATCATCCAATTCTTTCCTGATCAATTTCACTACCTTTAAGGTTGTACTCTTATCGGCTATAAAATGTTTTGCAGGAAATATGATAACAGTCTCAGTGTCAGAGTAGACTTCTCCCGTAATATGATTAAATCTTGATATTTTGTCTATTTCATTGCCAAATAATTCTATTCTTATACACTCATCTTCATAGGCGGGATAGATTTCAATTAGATCTCCCCTAACTCTTACGTTACCTCTCTCTAAGACTTGATCGTTTCTGGCGTAATGTATATGAATGAGTTTAGCTAGCAAAGATCTTCTATCTATTTCCTCATTAACAGAAATTTTAACGATACTTTTAAGGTAATCATCTGGCGATCCAATTCCATAAATACATGAAACCGAGCTTATGACAATAACATCATCTCTTGAGAGCAATGAGCTGGTAGCCTTCAATCTAAGCTTGTCAATTTCCTCATTAACAGAACTATCTTTTTCAATAAACGTATCAGTGACTGGCAAATATGCCTCAGGCTGATAATAATCATAATAGCTTATGAAATATTCTACGGCATTATTAGGAAAGAGTTGCTTGAACTCTCCATATAGCTGTGCTGCTAAGGTTTTATTGTGCGAGATTATAAGAGTTGGTTTTTTTATTTCACTTATAACATTGGCAACTGAAAAAGTCTTACCGGACCCGGTAACACCAAGTAATGTTTGGTATTCATCACCTCTTTGTAATCCATGGACAAGGTCTTTTATTGCAGCAGCCTGGTCACCTTGTGGTTTAAAGTCTGAAATTAATTTAAAATCTGCCATTATGACTAAATTACAATTGATTACCGACTATGTTCAATGGCAGACTTTACAAAATAACAAACGTTTAATCATTCGAGATTTTCTTTTGCCAATTTTATTATATTAATAGCAATATCTAGTGGTATTCCTGTTTTCTCTTTGATTTCTTGAGGTTTTAGATTAGCAATTTCTTTAACACTATCATAAGAACTGAGTAGTAATGTTCTGCGTTTGATACCTATACCTTTTATTTTCTCGAATATAGAGCTAGAGATATTTTTTTTCCTTTTCAATCTTTGAAAACTTATTGCAAAACGATGTGCCTCATCCCGAATTCTTTTCAACAGTATTAAGCCTACACTGTGTTTTGGTATGAAAAGTGGATCGGTTTTTCCATGTACATAGACCTCCTCTAATCTCTTTGCTAATCCAACAATCGGAATATAATCAAGGCCTAACTTTCTAAGGGCAGATATTGCCATACTAAGTTGGCCCTTACCCCCGTCAACCAGAATTAAATCTGGTAAAATAGATGATTCATCAGACAATCGCTTATATCTACGGTAAACAACTTCCCTCATAGCCGCAAAATCATCAATACCCTTAACTTCCTTAATGTTATACTTTCTGTAATCTTTTTTTCTTGCAATACCGTTAACAAAAACAACTAGAGACGCAACAGTTGCACTGCCTCCAAGATGTGATACATCGAAGGCCTCAATCCTCTTAGGTATCAGCTCTAGATTTAGATCCAGTTTTAATTGATTCAATGTTTTTGGCGCAAGGTTTTTTCTTTTCTCGTTGTTCAATATCCACTCACCAAGTTGAAGCTTTGAATTTTGGAGAGTAATTCTTAACTCTTTTGCCTTCTCCCCTCTAACTGGGTAAATAAACTTAACAGTTTTTCTCCGCTTATATTTAAGCCATTGAAGTAATTCATGTTCACCCTGCGGTTCATATTGAAGTGAAATCTCTGCAGGAATAAAATCACTATGCATATAGAAATTTGTAATAACCGTTTTTAATGTAGACTCCTTATCGTCATCTAGTCTTTTAAGACGTATTTTTTCCCTGCTGAAAATTCTCCCGTTTCTTATTCTTAAAACAACGGCAACCCCAAGTTTGTCTTTTTGAGATACTGTAATCACATCTCGCTCAGTAAAATCAGTGGCCACACTACTTTGTCTACTTTTAAAATTTTCTATGGCATTAAGCTGGTCCCTGTAAATCGCTGATTCCTCGTATCTCTGCTTTTTCGAGGAATCACGCATCTTCTTTAATAGATAGTTTTCTGTTGAATCTGTCTTACCTTTCATAAAATCTTTTATACGGTTTATCATACTTGCATAGTGTTCTACGGAAACAAGACCCTCACACGGCCCCTCACACTTTTTTATGTGGTAATCAAGGCACAGTGATATTTTTTTGTTCTTTATAACTAATTCATCAATGAAGTAACTACAACTTCGAATTGGAAATACTTTGTGTAGAGCTTTTAGAACAAGCCTTAAATGACGAGGCTCAGTGAAAGGACCAAAGTATGTAGATCCATCTTTGACTATTGTTCTAGTTAGTAATACTTGGGGATAAGGTTCATTTGTAATTCGAATGTAAGGGTAGGTTTTATCATCTCTAAGGTCTATATTATATCGTGGTTGATATTTTTTAATTAGATTTGCCTCAGTCATCAACGCCTCCACCTCACTTCGTACAACAATCCAATCAAGATCTATAATATTTTTAACCATCGTTTTGTTTTTTGGTGATTGAGAACTACCACCGGAAAAATATGTCCTAACCCTGTTCCGGAGATTTTTTGCTTTGCCTATGTAAATAATATCATTATTCGAGTTGAAAAATTGGTATACTCCAGGAAGTTTTGGCACGGTTTTCAATTTTTCTCTTATATTTGCAATAACCATTTTATTAACTATTCAGATATTAAAATTTATACATTTATCATTAAAAAATTTGTTGATAGTTTTGAACACAAGAGTGCACTAGGTACAGGAAGATCAAAGATTATATTTTTATTTTTTTAAATACTATTTGTTTTTAAAATTTACCATTACAATGTTTGATTGTTTTTTACCATTGTAAAAGGTTTTAACCACACATAATCCGTATTATCGCAAAAAGAAGAAATATGCATAGATTAAAGATAGCTTTTTTGTTGTTGTGCCTTATTTTAACAGCTCAAGATGAGCAAAATGCTAGAAAGAGGAAAGTATACAGAACACAATCCGGCTCCATAATAGAGGCACCAACCCCTCTCTTTGAAAAGTCAGTAGAGAAGAAAAAATCAAAGCCTCGAATAAGTAGAAACATCAATAAGTCCCTCGCACGTACTAAGGAAGTTAAGACAACTTATAGAAATGAGCTTGACAGCCTAAAGAGAACGGTGTCTAGCTTAATTGAACAATCGAAAATTTTACAAACTGCCTATGAAGAAAGACTTTCAGAAAAGCCAAATGATACAATTTTTGTTTACACAACTCTTCATGATACCACTACTGTTTTGGATACTACTTACATCTACACAAACGCAACAACGACCGTTTACGACACAGTAGTAGTTATTGACAGTATATATATAAATAATTATGATACCACAACTGTGATTCAGACTAATTATGATACTGTTTTCGTCATGGATACCACAGTGCTTTTCAACTATGACACGACTGTAATAAAGGACACGGTATGGGCATTTGCATATGATACAACCTATTTTTACGATACAACTTGGGTTTTTGCCTATGACACTACTGTGGTGAGGGACTCGATATGGCTGTTCGCAGTAGATTCAATCAGAATATATGATACTCTTGTTGTTTCTAACAATGATACCGTAACCATTCATACCTATTCTAGTAAGTTCCCAAATAATTTTTCACCAAGCATGATTGATCAAAAACAATCCGCCTTCCCAAAGTATAAGACTTTAGGAGATGCTCTTCGCGCGCGCGACACAGGCGATTTGTCTGCACAAGGCTGGATTAATCAGGCCTTAAATTCCGCAGGCGGCGATTGGGCACAAGCTGAAGAGGAATATCGTAAATTGCAAGAAATTTACAGTACCTCAATGGTCCAAGCTATTACACGAGCGCCCAAAGACCCTTCCTTTATTGGACCCGATATGAAATACAACAACGTAATTTTTGATACATTAAAAATCCTAACCTTTGACACAACCTTAGTTCAAGACACTATCAAAAATCTTGTAAAACAGACTTACGTTAAATACGATACGAGCATTATTGATAAACGATTAGAGGTGATTGCCAATACAACGCCTCCTGGTCATGAGCTCATTATGAAATACCATAGAAATGGTCGAGTGAAAGAAAAAGGTTACATGAAAAATAATAAGAAAAATGGTGAGTGGATACAATTTGATTACAAAGGCATACCTCTTAGAAAATCATTTTATGATATGGGTAAGCTCATTGATGATGAACTCGTAGTTGTCAATGGTGATAGTGATAACCCCATGGAGGATTTAAAGAATTATACAAAAAAAAGCAGGCGAAGTAAGAATCCAAAAGCAAAGAAATCTAAAAGTATTTTGAAATTGCCTAATTTTCTGAAATAATATATTTCGGTAACTAAACTTTCTCAGCGAATTCAACCAGCACACCGCCTGTAGATTTAGGGTGTACAAACATTACTTTAGAACCTTTAGCCCCCATTAGTATTTCATCTCCAATCAACTTTATGTTTTTTTGCTTAAGATCTTCGATAGTGTCCAAAATATTCTCAACCTCAAAACAAATATGATGAATTCCTTTACCATGCCTTTTAATAAATCTTCCAATGGGCGAATCTGGATACATAGATAGCAAAAGTTCTATTCTAAAATTTGGAGCATCATATATATCAATTGTTACACCTTGATTCTCAAGATACTCACTATGAGTTTTTTTAAACCCCATTACATCATTCCAAAACTTCGCATCAGTATCAAGCGAATTAACAGCAACACCAATATGTTCTAAACCGATAATTTTCATAATTCCAATTCCTTGTATTCTTTCTTTAATGCTACTCCTATGCCATCACCAACTGGAAGTTTCAAAGCTCCTTTAACCACTTTGACACCTATGAACGGATCATTTTTAATCAACAAGTTACCATCTAAATCTACGTAGTCCGCGAAGGCCGCCAAATGAGAGGCTGCTGTAATTCCGACAGAAGTTTCGACCATACAGCCAATCATAATTTTCATTTTATTTAATTTCGCTAATTTTACCATTCGAATTGCCTCCTCAAAAGAACCGCACTTCATTAGTTTTATGTTTATACCGTCAAAAGCATGTTTAATATTTGGAATATCAAGAGAAGAAATACTGTTTTCATCAGCAAAAATTTCTATTGGAGATTTCTTCTTTAATAAATATGTTTGATCCAATTTATCAGCCGGGAATGGTTGCTCAATAAATTCAACATTGTAATCAGCCAGCCACTTACACATTTCTAATGCATAGCCTAAATCCCAAGCCTCGTTTGCGTCAACTCTTATTAACTTATTTGTATGATTTCTAACTTCTTTAATAATTTGTTTATTTTTACCCTTCTTACCAAGCTTGACTTTTAAAATTGAATATTTTTTAGCTTCTTTTACTTTCGTTGCAATATCTGTAAGGTCACCTATGGCTATGGTATAGCTCGTAAGGGGCATTTTGTAATTATTTGAACCTATTAGTTCATAAATTGGACTCTTATTTATTTTCCCTTTCCAGTCCCAAATAGCCATATTTAATCCCATTTCTAATGACTTTAAACCCATTAATTGAGGGTGCAAATATTTAGATATTTCAATAACACTAGAAAGGTGAGATGGCAATTTTAGATTACTTCTCAGAACTTTCTCAACAAGTTCTATCGTCTCGTTATACCGTATTGATGGGGCAACCTCACCAATTCCAATTATGTTTTCTTTTTTAAAATAAATAATTATTCTGTCATACCAGTCATTTTTACTTCTAGAGATACCAAAGGTGTGGTTTAAAATAATTCTGTGTTTTTTATAGGCTATCTCCATTCTGATAATGCATTAATTATATTTCTAATGATTCCACGATCACCATAACGAATTAGGTCTGTTACTGGCATTTTCATCCTGTTCTCCAATTTTTTAATTTCACTCATTGCTTCTTCATTGTTTTTTACAAAACTGAGAAGATTTATACCTAAAAATTTTGATTCCTTAAATGGTTTGAGCAAGTCGATATACATTTGCATGATCACGCTTAGTTTTGGTATTGGATGGTTAGAAACATCAAGTTCTCGACCTAGCTCATGGGTGAGAATTAAATAGTCC
>CAJWHU010000072.1 GCA_913041325.1 uncultured Fidelibacterota bacterium
ACTCTTACCAATATTGACTTATTTATCTCCAATCTTTTTAATTGATTGTCGATTCGATCCAAGAGCTCTGGTAAGAATCGTTCGGCTTCTGTCATAGCGAGTCCACATAATGGTAGGGCTGGACAAGCCATAGCATGTCTAGCTATTGCCATAGGGCTTTCTGGTTTATTAAAACCGATGTTATTAAGAGCATTTTTAATGCTGTTTTTTTGATAGTTACCAATATTGCAGAGGAGAATATCTTGGTTAGGAGTTAAACGTACATCCAATGCATACTTTTCTACTATGTTTCTCAGCTCTTTCTTGATATTTCCAGAAAGTCTACCTGATAATAGTGGTAGCCCAACAAACCATAACTTCTTAGATTGTTTATGCCAGCCAAGGTAATCTTCAAGTTTGGTAACGCCTTCGTCTCTAATTTCCCCGATTTGTTTAGTAAAATAATTTGTTGTTAACTGTTCTTTAAACCAATCGACACCCATATCATGTAAAACATATTTAAGTCTAGAATGCCTTCTGGTTTTTCTATCTCCATAATCTCTTTGAAGAGCTAGAATTGATTGAACGAGCTCTAAAATATATTTACCTTCAACAAAACCAATAGGGTCTGCGATCCTTGCAAATGTGGCCTCTAAATTATGTGTTCTACCCATACCTCCACCTACATAGACGTTACATCCCTCAAGCTCTCCTTTTGCATTCGTGAATGTAACTAGACCTATATCATGGGTCAAAATATCGACAGAGTTATCCCCGGGGACCGTAGTGGCACATTTGAATTTTCTTGGTAAATAAGTTGCACCATACAATGGTTCGTTTTTGTCACCACTGAAAACACCAGGATTATGTTGAAGCTTTCTATTCTGTTTTACTTCAGAAGATGGTTTTATCGCATACTTCATATCGCCATCGACCCATAAATCAATGTATGTTTTTTCTGCTTTTTGGGGGGATAAAACATCGGCAATATCATTCGCAAGTTTTCTAGCAGCAGGATAAGATCCTTTTTCATAGGGAGCCGCTGGAGCCATTACATTTCTATTTATGTCACCACAAGCTGCGAGGGTTGATCCCATCGACTTAACTATGGTTCCTATTACTTCTTTGATATCTCCTTTCTTAATTCCATGCATTTGGAAACATTGACGAGTCGTTGCTCGTAGTGTTTGATTACCAAGCCGATCCGATAGTTCATCTAATGCTACGAACAAAGGACCTGGAACAAAACCAGCTGGATTCCTGAGTCGCAGCATCATTTGCCAATCTTTTCCGGTACCACCTCTTTTTCGATGTTCCCTATCATCTTGTTGGTAACTACCGTGAAATTTTAAAAGCTGTACAGCGTCATTTGTAAAATGATCACTTTCGTTGGATAATTCGCTTTGTAGAGGTTCATTTAAGTAATTGCTGTCGGCTTTAAATTGTTCGAATTTGGCTCGAGGGGAATTATTTGCTATGCATGGTGACGGGACAGTTTTATCAATTTCTTCAACTTTCGAACTTCCATTTTCTTCAAAATTCATCAAAGCTTCGATAGCTCCATTACTAAATCCAGCTTTTTTTAAATCTTTTTCTATGGTTTTGTCAGGTTCTCTGGTATTACTATTTTTGATCGCCTCAAGCCTAATTCCTTTTGGCAGAGATTTATTAATTTGTTTTGCCTCCTCTTCTCTAAGCTTTTCATCGAATTTTTGTTGAATAGCTACTTCTGCTGAGCCGATATTGTCCTCAGCTTCTTCTATGGTATTGCCTATTTTTTTTACTACGTCACATGTACCGAAAGCATCTCTTAGTTTGCCTCGAGGAACAGCAACTCTGAGGTAAAAACCCGATCTTCCAGGTATTTGAATTATCTTTGGCAATGGTACCTACAACGGTACCTACACTGTATCATTTTTCTTGTTGTTTGGTGACTAATTGTTCAAATACAGCTATAGATGTAAAAAATTGAGTCCTCTTGAAGAATAAATTATCTCTAATACAAAGAATGTAGAAGTAATTCCAGTTTAGATCTAATCTTATTAGAAATACATGGAATTTTTTTGTCTACTTACCTTTTAGAAATTGGCACTGAGGAATTACCAGCTGATTTGGCTGAATCTGTCATTTCCCAGTTTGAGCTGAATGTAAATAAAGACTTGAAATTATCTAAAATAAAGTTTAGTGAAATAAGAGTTACCACTACCCCCAGAAGAATTGCATTAATGATTGAGGGGATTGCCTCATTTTCAGAGGATAATATTGCTGATCGAAAAGGTCCTCCTGTTTCCCAAGCTTTTCATGATGGGAAACCGACTAAAGCAGCAATTGGTTTTGCAAGGAAATATGACCTTTCCCCTGAAAAATTAGAGATTCGAGAAACGCCAAAAGGTTCATTCGTTTTCGCTAAATTAATTGAAAAAGGGAAGCCCGTAGAGAGTCTGTTGGCAGATTATCTACCTGGATGGATCAGCAAAATTCAAGGAAGAAGGTTTATGAGATGGGGGAATGGTGATTTTCGTTTCTCAAGACCTATACGCTGGATTGTTTCTTTAATTGATTCAGATGTTTTATCTTTTAGTATTCCGGGGTGTGATCCCGAAATTCAAATTGGAAATATCACAAGGCCACATAGGTTGCATGGTTCAAGATTAGAAATTAAGAATGCAAAAACTTATTTTGATCAATTGAAGAATGTCGGAGTAACTGTTGACAGGAATAGTCGACTTCTACACATAAATGATTTAGTTCTTAATTACGAACCAAATGAAAAAGTAAAACCAGATCTGACTGAGTCCCTTTTAAGAGAACTGACAGATTTAGTTGAGTCTCCTCTACTAGTGAATGGAAATTTTGATGAATCTTTTCTTGATTTACCCCCTGAAGTGTTATCCACAGTGATGAAGGTTCATCAAAGGTACATCCCTTTATACAAAGAAAATATTGAGTTTGACCCGTTATCACTTGACTCTAAAAATATTCTTCTTCCTAGATTTTTGTGTATTAGTAATGGATTATCATCTGCAAAAGAAAATATTGTTTTAGGAAATGAAAAAGTACTTAAGGCGAGGTTTTCTGATGCTTCATTTTTTATAAAGTCAGATTTATTAATAAGCAGTTCTTCGAGGATTGATAAATTAAAAGATGTAACCTTTTCTGAAGGATTAGGCTCTTTATATGAGCGAGTAAATCGGATTGAATGGCTTGTGAAAATTGTGACTTCTAAACTCAAATTTGATCAAGATGATATTGAGAAATCTGTTAGAGTTGCACATTTTTCTAAACATGATTTAGTTAGCAATATGGTTGATGAATTTCCAGAGTTACAAGGAATTATTGGATCAAAATATTTACTTCATGAAGGTGAATCTAGAGATGTATGCCTTGGGGTGTTGGAACATTACAAACCGAAAGGGACTGCTGATTCGCTTCCATCGAACAATCTTGGAAATGCCGTCTCTTTGGCTGAACGCTTTGAATTACTTTTTAGCATTTATGCTAAGGGCGAGAGACCGTCTGGCTCATCTGATCCATATGCTCTACGAAGAGCCGCTAATGGAATATTGATGATTTTATGGAATAAAGATTGGAAATTAAATATTAATGAAATTATAAATGAATCATTAATTTATTGGCAGGAACTTTTTCCTTCTCTTCCTTTTGATCTAGCTAGTCTTTCTTCCGATTTAGAGGAATTCTTTCGTCAAAGAATTATCAGCTTATTAGAAGAGAAAGATATTGACTTTGATATTATTCAGGCAATTGCAGGAAATACTTTTTCTACATCAGAATTATTGGATGATCCGACAGACGTTGATTTTCGTATTTCATTATTAATGAATATGAGAAAAAATAAAACACTTAATTCCTTGCAAGCTGTAGTAAGTAGAGCTTCTAAGTTGGCATCTAAAAGTTCTATCTCTAAAGAAGTGATAGACCCTTCGAATTTTATTGATAAGTCAATATTTGAAAAAAGTTGTGAAAGTGAAATGTTTAATGTTCTGGAGAAATTAAAACCTCTAGCTACAAATTGTGATCGTATTAAATATAAATTGTTAGCTGAGGGCCTAGTTTCAAGTGCTGAAACACTTACCAGGTTTTTTGATGGAGAAGGAAGTGTAATGGTTATGACTGATGATATAAATCTTAGGAATAATAGGCTTAATCTTTTGACTATCTTAAGGAACCAGTCATTAAAGCTTGCTGATTTCAGCAAGCTTAATTAATCTTTTAATTTTTTTGTATATTATTTTTTATTGGTTTTTATACCACCTTTAATTGAACTTACTGCTAGCATTTTATTGACTTCTTTATCGTCTCTTACTGCACTTGGTACTGGTTTATAGGTGCTAGGAGCTAGTGCCTTACCCCTTAAAACAGAACCAATTGTTAGTAAGGTTAGTTTTAATTGTTGAAGTGGCTTCATTGCAACTACAGTTTTGTAGAGATAACTATCGAATGTAAGTCTTTGAACATCCATATCACCACACATTTCTACAAATGCTTCTCTGGCTCCATCGCTGGTATAAAAAATTCTCTGAAGAATATCTAAAACTGTATAAGTTGTTCCATATTTTTTATCCCATTTTTTTAAGTACTTTTTGAGATCATTCTCTGTTGGTATGACCTTTCCATTATGGCTTGACTCTACAATCTGTTCTGCACACATCCTCCCACTTTTCGCAGCGAAATAAATACCCTCTCCTGAGCTTTTGGTTACATAGCCCGCGGCATCACCCACTAAAGCCATTCTCCCGACAACTCTCCTTGGCCTTGGATGTTCAGGAATTGGATGTGCCTCTACTTTGATTACTTCTCCATTTACGAGTCTCTTCTTTGCTCTCTCTCTTACACCAATCTGGAGGCTTTTAATTAGACCACCATTTTGTTTCATTGTCCCTGTTCCAGCAGCGACATGATCATATTTTGGAAATACCCAACCGTAAAAATCTGGTGATACATCTGTGCCGACATACATCTCTGCTCTATCTTCGTAATACTTCATTTCTTCTTTTGGAAGCTTTATCCTCTCTTGAATTGCAACTGCGTAGTTGTAATCACCAGCATCCATTGCTTTGGCAACTCTGCTTGTTGCACCATCGGCCCCAACAATCAAATCTACCTCAATTTGCTTGCCTTTCTCCTCAGATTGATCATTAAGCACTTCGGTGTAATGAAGGGTATACGGACCTTGTTTATTTTTACCCGTTTCAATTTTTGATACCAATCCATTTACTAATGTTGCACCAAGTTCAGCGGCACGATTTCTCATAAATGAATCCATAACTTCACGCCTCAACATGCCTATGTATTCCTTGTCACTTCCAGGATAAATATCATCCAAAATAATATCTACTTCTCTATTTGATGGGGATATCATTTTCATGTTCCTCACTTTCCTATCAATAATTGATTCAGGTAAATCAAATTCAGAAACCATGCATAACGGAATGGCTCCACCGCATGGTTTTGCATTATCAAGCTTTCTCTCGAAAATCCAAGTTTTAATTCCTGCTTTAGCTAAAATTTCTGCGGCACATGATCCACTTGGACCGCCACCAATAACAGCAACTCTTAACATCTTTGGATGAAAAATTTAGTTCTATCTACATAAAACTTACATCCTTATCTCATAGAAAGTATAAAGATTTGAGATACTCGTTACTATCGAAACATCATTTTTGTGAATTTCAATTGTTTTGACCATAAGCAAATCGTATGAATTATCAAGATGACATCCCGCTGGCCAAAAGGATTAGATCCATTAAAACCCTCACTAACAAGTCTTTTTTGCGTTTAGGGCTTCTGTTTGTTGGTCTTGGTATTTCGTTAACGTTATTATCCGAAAAATCATCATTCTTCCAAATAAAAACTTTGGAAGAATCGATTAAATCCCAATCATTAAATCAAGATAATAGTTTGTTAGGCCACCTTCCTTACCCGGAGGCTAAAAAAAATGAGTTAGTTCTTTTTTCTCCAGGTATTTACGTTCACAAAGAAATTTATGAAAATTTTAAGGAAATGCAATTTATGGCGGCTAAAAAAGGTGTTTCGTTGCAACTATTAAGTGGTTATAGATCAATTGATTTGCAGAGGGATATTTTCTATGAAAATAAATCACTTAGAAATCAAACTGCTGTTGAACGTTCTATGGATTCAGCTCCTCCTGGATATTCTGAGCACAGCACAGGATATGCAATTGATGTTGGGGATGGGAATTATCCAGGAACTCATTTTGAGGTTGAATTCGAAAAAACGCCTGCTTTCCAATGGATGATGAAGTTTGCTCGTAAATATCATTTCGTTCTTTCTTTCCCACCCAACAACAAACAAGGAGTTACTTATGAACCTTGGCATTGGAGATTTGAAGGGACTGTTAATGCTTTGAGGAAATTTGAGGATGCCAATAAAATTATAAAATTCAAATAATTTTGACTTAATTTTTTTTAATTGAAATTTTTTATTCGATATTTTAATTGGCATTTAAAACAGCTAAATGATGACATGGTGAGATATTCTTTATTTCTCTAATAACCTAATAAATTTAATTTTTTGAAATTATGAGTTTTGATATACAAGCCATAAGGAATATTGCAATAATCGCTCACGTTGACCATGGAAAGACAACCTTGGTTGATGCACTGTTAAATCAATCTGGTACTTTTCGCGATAACGAGGAAGTTCCTACTTGTGCGATGGATTCAAATGATTTGGAGCGTGAAAGAGGAATAACGATTCTTTCGAAAAACACTGCTGTTACTTATAACGACACAAGGATAAACATTGTTGATACTCCAGGCCACGCTGATTTTGGTGGAGAAGTCGAGAGGGTTTTGGGTATGGTAGATGGCTGTCTTTTAGTTGTTGATGCCAATGAGGGGCCAATGCCACAAACTCGATTTGTTCTGAAAAAAGCTTTAGAACAGGGTTTAAGACCTATCGTTTTTGTGAATAAAATCGATCGTGCAAGAGTAGAACCAGAAACAGCGGTAGACAAAGTTTTAGATCTGTTTTTGGAGTTAGGAGCTGATGATGATCAATGTGATTTTCCATATTTATTCGGGAGTGGATTGGGTGGTTTTGCGAAGACAGAAGTAAATAGTAAGAGTGATAATATGAAACCTTTATTTGAAGCAATTATTAGGCAAGTTCCTCCTCCAGTTGGTGATCAGAGCAAACCTTTACAACTACAAGTTACTACTCTGGATTACTCAGATTTTTTGGGAACAATTATTATTGGCAGAGTGCATAACGGTATAATTAAAAATGGTCAAAGAACATGTTTGATTAAAGAAGATGGTAGTTTAAAAAAAGGTAGGATTAATAAACTTTTAGGATTTAAGGGATTAAAAAGGATTGAAATAGACGAAGCAAATGCTGGAGATATTGTTGCTTTAGCTGGATTCGAGGATGTTTCTATTGGTGAAACCGTAGCCTGTCCCGATGAACCGAAGCCTTTACCTTTAATAAAAGTAGATGAACCAACATTGCAGATGACTTTTGTAGTAAATGATTCTCCATTCGCTGGTAAAGAAGGTAAGTTTGTAACTAGTCGTCAGTTGAAGGATCG
>CAJWHU010000073.1 GCA_913041325.1 uncultured Fidelibacterota bacterium
GATGCAACGGTAATTGTTGAGCCATCTGGCATTACAAATGTAACCGGGAAAACCAATTTATAGCATTCTTTCTCAATCCAATCTCGATCTTCATAAAGTGCCGCTTTACACTCCTCTAGGGCAAGATCCATGTCTTCATCGTTGTGGATAGTTTCGCTGATCTCTCCTTCCTCAGAGTCAAAAACTATATCTATGGGGTATTGAATGCTTGGTCTTGAATCATATGCATCATTGCTTTCGTACCATGACTTCAACTCAGACCAGCCACTTTCATCATCCGATGCAACGGTAATTGTTGAGCCATCTGGCATTACAAATGTAACCGGGAAAACCATGTAAAAACATCTCCAGTCATCTCGATCTTTCTCGGCGGAGTATTCACCGTAAATTTCTCGATCTTGCCGCTCACCGCTCCAGTTTGTGGGGTCTAACTTCCTACCTTCCAGATTGAAGTAAACCTCATTCCGGTGTCCGATCCTAGAGCCATTACCAATTCGCTTGACCTCATAACCAAGCTCTAAAGCAATATGTGTTTCTATTTCATCATATTCGATGTCACTCTCTAAATATAAAATTGATTTTGCTGGGAGTTCAGATACACTGATCTGTTCTTTTTGAGCCGCGATTATCAACTGAACTAATTCAGCGTCCGAGATACCAGAGCCTTGCTTCTCTCCAAGTTGACATCCCGCAAAAAAGAAAAACAGATAAAGAAGTGTGAATAATTTTATTTTCATATTAGGTTATTTTTTAAGATTACATTTTATGGGAGATTAAATATATGTCTAAGTAACATTTGCTAACAAGATGTTAATTCTGCTATCAAAATGCTTTAGTACATTATTATGATAATCTAAATAGTTAATATTAAACAAACATTATCCAACTTATTGATAAGATAAAGGTTTATTATAAATATTTTATTTACAATGTCGAAGCGGCTGTCTAAAAATCTATTAGCACGAGTTCTCTTCGTCCTACTTGCTGTGAGCGTGGCTTCTGCTAATAGTTTTCTAAAAACTAATGGTCGAATCATTGTTAACGAACAGAATGAAAAAATTATTCTAAAAGGCTTTGGCTTAGGTGGATGGTTAGTCCTAGAAGGTTATATATGGAACTGCAATATTGAGCACGCGTCTACGACGAATATCGAAAACGAAATTGAGAGTCTTATAGGCCCTGAAAAAAAAGAACAATTTTTCGATCTATATAGAAAAAACTATATCACTGAATATGAAATATCTTTATTAGCTGATCATGGTTTTAATGCCATTCGTGTTCCATTGCACTATAAGCATTTCTCACCAAGCTATGGCACCTTTACAAATATTGGTTTTGACTTATTAGACCCTCTGATTGAATACTGTAGAGACAATGATATCTACTTAATACTTGACATGCATGCAGCTCCTGGCGGACAAAACACCAATGATTTTTCAGATTCAGATGGAGAGGAAGCAAGATTGTTTACGGAGCCTGAGAATCAACTTTGGTTGGCATCAACCTGGCGATATATTGCAGAATATTATGCAGACGAGCCTGTCATTGGAGCATACGACTTGTTGAACGAACCTGCACGGTGGGGCATTGCAAATACCCTGAGAAATATCTATGAGAGAGTGGTTGATTCAATAAGAGTGGTTGACCCTAATCACATAGTTATAATTGAAGGGAACTGGTTTGGTAATGATCACACAGGTCTTTTACCACCGTTCGATGATGAAATGGTATATAGCTTTCATCATTATATTGGAAGCAGCTCTGATTCCGTAACAAGCAGTAATCCATCGCACTGGATGCATCAATATATTACTGATATAAGTATCCAATACGACGTCCCGCTTTGGATAGGTGAGTTTGGGGAAAATTCCAACCATTGGGCATTTAATAAAAAGAATTTCTTTGAAAGGCATGACATCGGTTGGAGCTGGTGGAACTTTAAAAGTATTGAAAGAATTTCAAGCCTTTTTAGTTATGAGATTACCGATGAGTACAAAGTACTTATAGATTACTGGAACGGGAGCGGAACCAAGCCAGATACAACCAATGCGTTCAATGGACTAATTTCAATGGCAAACAGTTTAAAATTTGATTCCTGTTGGGTAAACAAGGGTCTTTCTCGTGCGCTGATGGATTCAAATTATAATTCAGTGAGTTTTGCATACTCGAGTTTTAAGCCTCCTGGGCTTTTACCGGCCGTTAACTATGATACTGGTAACAATAATGTGGCCTATTTTGACACACAAATAGAAGACCCAAGCAAATTTAGTCCAGAGACACAATCTTGGAATAATGGGTGGTCGTATAGAAATGATGGTGTTGATATTGGTTCAACTATGATTAATGGTAAAATTAATTATTTTGTGGGATGGATTGAAGATGACGAATGGTTAAAATATTCAATTGATGTAGAGGACCCTGGAAATTTTAAAATCTTAGTGGAAATTGCATCTTTCATTAACGGTTCCAAAATAGCGCTTCAGATCGACTCATCAACAACTATAGGGCCTATTACCCTTCCAAATACTAATGGATGGGATAATGGATGGAGAGTAGTAGAAATCGGTAATGTCTCATTAACAAAAGATGCCAAAATCAAACTAATAGCAAGTACCGGTGGATTTAACCTTAGAAATATTATTTTTGAAAATTTAGATGTGTCATCAGTACCAATGAATCTGAAACTAAACTGCTTCCCAAACCCAGTTAACTCTAAATTATCAATATTTTGGGAAAGTGATTTCGTGCTTGATACTGAAATTGAAATCTATGATATATCTGGAAAACTAATCTATGAGAGCAGGCAAATCTCTAAAATAGGGACAAACTCTTTAGATTGGAATTTGAAATCAAATAGTGGCAAAGCTATTCCGTCTGGAATATTCCTGGTAAAAATAAGTACTGCTAATGCGGAATCAATGAAAAAGGTAACCCACCTGAAATAATAATCTAACGTACATAGGTTAACTTAAAATTCAATTTTTTTTCATCTGTAACGAGGCAACCAAAGTATATACCGCTTGGTAGTTTAGTATCTTGAAGTGATAGCTTAATTGTCCCATCGTTTATTTCATTTACCTCGGCACTGAGTACGTTTTTCCCTTCTATGTCATACAATTTAAGTAGTTTTTTCTCCTGCCAGAGGCCAATGGGTAACTGTAATGCAAAAGAATTGTTAAAAGGATTTGGATAAACAATTAAACCTTCACCATCCACATAATTAGTGATACTATGATTTGATAAGGGATCTCCCATGTAGCCGCTAGAAGAGTTATCTGTAAGACACAAAATTAAATATCCCCCTTGTATTACAGCATTTTCTTGCACAAACTGAGCATTGTTTGCCGACCAAGTGTGCGTTGCTTTTTCCCATCGATTTTGATTAAAGTAATTAAACTCATCTTGCCACTCAAAAGAAAAATTGTTGTCTGTCCCATAATGACCAGATCCTGGCGTGTATGAATAATATTTAACCCAATCATAAAAAGCATAGATAGGTAAACTAGATTCATCGAACACTCCAACCCAATCCTCCCATATTGGCTGCCAAATATTCATCATAATTTTTTGACCAGTGTTAAATGATCCAATGTAATCACTTGCTTCATGTCTAATAAGATATCCATCGATAAAAAAATCTATATAGTCCGGCGTCCACTCGAACGCATAGGTGTGGAAGCCAGCATGGGGATTATACATTAAAGTATGTAGCTGCTCGTGGTGATTTTCATAGGCTGATATTATGTTTGTCTGGAACTTGTCAGTATACTTTCCTAAGGACTCAAAGTCTATTTCTCTCCAATGAACTGTATTACTCAAACCATTTGCCCAGAAGTCTCTGATTGTAAAAAATGATGACACGATACCTGAGCCCATTGCTGATTTCATGCGCACTTCAAACCTGCCATATTGGTAAGTGTTTGAGGTTCGGTATTCTGCTCCCCTGTAAGGTTTCTCACCAATTAATAGGGATGTAATTAATAGGATTTTCAGCGGTTTAAACAAAAAAGTCATGAGTTCTGCTTTTTATAAATACGAACATAATCAACAATAAAGGTAGCTGGAAAAATTGAATTATCAATGCCTTGCTGTCCTCCCCACTCACCCCCAATTGCTAAGTTGATGATTAGAAAAAAAGGATTATCGTATGGCCAATTACTTGAATTACTACCTTCAGGCCTTATATAATTATAAAAAAGATTCCCATCAACAAAGGCTTTAATATAGGTTGAATCCCATTCCATCGAATACGTATGAAAATCATCCTCTATATCTTCAAGCTCATAAACTCCTTGCTGGCTTGTACCATGCAAATCGCCATAGCTACTTGCATTATGAATATTGAAAAAAACATGCTCTGGTTGATGGCCAACATGCTCCATTATATCAATTTCTCCACAATTTGGCCACCCCACTGAATCAAT
Source organism: uncultured Fidelibacterota bacterium (assembly GCA_913041325.1). Next base: position 4,425 of record CAJWHU010000073.1, read on the forward strand.
GTTTGAATTGAGCATCCAGATCGCAGGCCATGTACCCACTCCACTTGGTAGCTTGGCCCTTATTTCCCAAAATCCATATTGGAGCTCTACCTTACCCTTGGTATTAATTCGTCCAGAAGTATAGGCCGGCTGATTTGGATTAAAAGGATTATCTTTTAGTGCCCTAATATGTAATTTACCTTCTCTAATGAATATGTTCGCTTCGTTATCAGTATATGATTGACTCTCATTGTTTACAAACCCAGGCCACCTTATTTCTATATTCCAATATCTACTGGGCAGAGAGTCACTATTAAATTCATCATTCCAAAAATAAGAAAAACCTTCAGGTATAACATAGTCATCGATACAGTTTCCGTTATCAATTGTTGCCATACTATCATAATTAGCCGATTGTGGGTCCATGCAGCCAGAATATTCACAACTGCCATCATCGGTGTTGGCCTCAACGCTGTAGTTACTAGCATCAAGATCAGTGCATCCAAGGAGAACTTCATCGTCATTGGGGCCTTTTTCTAGATCATTGCATGAAAAAAGTAAAATAAAGAGGAAAATAGAGAATCGGTCAATCACTAAAAACTACTTTACTCCCGTAATCAAGAAGATGATCATCGGTTAATATTGGAAAATCTGGTTCTAATTTTGAATAAGGCTGGTTTAAGAACATAACACTCATGTCGATTTTTGAAAGTTCTATTTTTTCAAACTTATCAGTATCAATTTGGATAATATCATCATAGCTTTTTTGCAACGAATCAATGTTACTTCTTAATAAGCTCTTTGAAGAATTGCTATCATTTTTTAACGCGACAAGGCTCTCTTTAACAATAGTTGCCTTAATATAATCATCCCATTTTTGCGCGGAGCTAACTACACTAAAATGTTTGTCAAGACCTAGCTCGTATGCTTTTTTCGTTATGTGCATATCTCTAATAAGGTCAGCAATAGCATACTTTAGTTCGTTCTTGAAAAGACTTGGATTAGTTTTTTTGTTTCTGAAAACTAAAGGATGTTTTTCAACCAGTGCCAGTAAATCGGATACAGTATAATCTTTATTCCCATGCGTAAAAATAAAATCTCTCCTCATTTTCTTTACATCATCAAATGATGCAACTGGGGAAGTTTCTTCGATTTCCCATATTTTGTTTTCTATGGCAGCTTCTCTTTTATCTTTTTCAACTAAATATATTTTAGATAAGGTACTGGCGAATTTATCAAACTGCGATACATTATACTTGATATGTTTACCTTTCATTATTTCACCAACATATTTCCCGTAATGCTCTTTTGCTCGGTTTGAAACATATTGATCTTTAGCTTCTTTCCAAGCATCTCTTTTATCATTAGCAGATATTGATGGGTTACTGTTCCAGCCATCGATTGAAAATAGTAATATAGTATTATTGTCAACTCTCAACGGACCATACACCTTGTTTAGATCTTGCATACCTTGGAACAATATTTTATCAACCTCTACAATCATATCATCATTTTTTGTGATAGTCTTTTTAGTGATACCACTTGAAATATTTAGTTTTTCACAAATTTCTATTAGACGCAGACTGCTTGGCAACTTATCAAATAAACCTTCATAATGTTTATCGATTGTTATATAGCTGATATCATATTGCCTGGTATTTAGCATAGCCATCCGGCTAATTTTTTTTTCATCAACATCAACCTTATCATAACCATATGTTTGCAACATAAGGTGTCGCATGGCCTGCTCTTTTTGACCTCCTAGAAATGAACTTTGACTTTTTGTTTTGGTGAAATTTTTCTTATCAAATTCAATAGATAATAATTTTTCAGCAATTAATGAATTCAAAGCAATTTTCTTGTGTACATAACTATCACCATTACAATATGGGGGTCTAGGAACATATTCACAGCGTTTAATGAAATCATTGACGGTAATTGTTTTATCACCAACGAGAGCTAATATATTTTTTGACTGATCAGATAGGTCAATTGATTCAGATCTGCAACTAATAAAAAAAGTCGCGAAAAAAAGTATAAAAGAGCTCAGACTCTTTTTCATGAGCAAATGCTAAAATATTTTGAACCGAATGGTAATGAGTGAGACCTCACCAAGCAGACCTACAGATTGGTGTGAGTAGTCAATGCCTATACTTCTATTGTTTGAAATAAATTTTTCATACCCAAGCCCAAAATTCAGTGAGTTAAAAGGTAAAATTGAATCATCTTGATTAGCTTGCGCTATTCCAACCCCTTTTATGCCACCCCTTAAGTAAAATATATTTCCCCCAATTCCTTTTAGAGCATACTCAGAGCCTATGTTAATTGATTCACTATTATTATTGGGGTGAAGAACATCCATAGATAGTGCAAGTGAGTGAAAGCTATTAACTATAGGTTTCATTGAAATCCCGAGTCTAAAAATTAGTGGAAGCTCCCAGGACTCTGTTCTAAATTGTCCGATTACATTATCATAGTTTCCATTCTCATTTTCAAGAATATCAATTGGGTTGATCAGATCTATTCCGTCATACCGCATTTTTGACCCATAATTTGATATACTCATACCAATTTTCATGCCATCATTTCTCTGACCGGTTCTTGAAAAAAATATTGTTTTAACAATAACTCCTAGATCAAGTGCTAATGCCCTAGCTGATGAATGCCAGATATTTGATGTTATCATTTTAAATGATGTACCAAATGAAAACCACTCAACCAGATTCTTCCCATATGCTACAGATGCTGCAAGCTCGTTGGCTCCATAGTATTCACCAGTACCGTTTTGATTGCTGACATTGGTAACTTCGATTGAACCGTAATCAAAATCGGTAAACCATGCACTAATTGTCCCAAAATTTCCCATGTTTACAGCAGCAGCAATAGTGGAATGCTTAATACCTGCTACCCAATCTTGGGAAGAGACACCTAATTCTAAACCGTTTATTCCTGCTAACCCCGCAGGGTTCCAGTAAGAAGAGATTGC
>CAJWHU010000074.1 GCA_913041325.1 uncultured Fidelibacterota bacterium
GTAACAAATGGAAAAATTTCTTGCATCTTGACCAAATTCCCGACCTTGGAGAGGAGGACAAAAAAGTTGAGCAGGAATGGTCGAGAAAAGAGTTATGGGAAGCTATATCAAGACTACCAAATAAGCAAAGAATTGTTGTTGTGATGCGGATTGCTCAGGAATTAACCTACAGAGAAATTCATAATGTAACAGGTATAACAGAGGGTGCGGGAAAAGTTCACTTTCATAATGCTCTCAAATCATTAAAAAATACGTTGGGTAATGGAAAAATTTAGAAATCAAATACATAAAAAGTGCTCAGTCAAAATGCAGCCTGTAGATAGTAGTGAATTTCTTTTTAAGCTGGAAACCAGAATTAAGCAGTCAAAAGAAAATCGGAAGATCCTTAAGGTGTCATTTTTGTTATTGTTTTTTTTATGTACTCTAACACTATCCCAATTTGGTGCGCTATATGATCAAGACATATTATTTTATTTCTATGTACAAGAGCCAAGTATTGGTACCGATCTCTGGAATCTTGATCGACATAGTATTGACTATGACGAAGCTTATTATAATGATGTCACTTACTATTTGCTAGATGAGTACCATACATGGGAAACACTTGAGATGGTACACGAAGCATTATTAAACAGGGAGGTTGAATTATGAAATATATTATTTTTGTAAACATTTTAACGGTACTATTCGCTCAGCGTTATGATAGGTTCGAAGAAGATTATCGGTTTAATGAGGGTAAGAGGACAGCAAGAGTAGAAAATATGGTGATCTGGCGCTTATCGGAAGATTTGAACCTAACAACACAACAAGCTGAGAAATTTTTTCCAAGATTCCGAGATCATCGAAAGGAAATGGATAAAATAAAGGATGAAGAGAGAAAGGTCTATGAAAGTATTTTGGAAAAATCGGGTATGGATGATAAAGTCACTAGCTCAGATGCAAAAAAAATAATAAATACCATCAGCAAATTGCAGATAAAACGCATTGATTTGCAGTCAAATTTTATTACTGAAATGGATGGTATATTGGACCCTGGGCAGATGGTTAAACTCGCCGCTTTTAAACATCGCTTTGCAAGCGATATGAGGAGTGAGATGCAAGGGAAAAAAGACAGAGGGAAGAGGAAAAAAAACAGAAAAAGAATGAAAAAATGGTCTGATCGTGGTAGATTTTAACTAGAGGGCAATATGAATAAACTAACTATTTTATCACTGAGCATATTTTTAGTATTTCATGGTTGTGAAGATACTAACACAGAGACCAATATTGAATCTATTTTGCTGGCATTACTAAATTCCGACGAGGCATCAGGTATAGATGGTTTTGAATCCAGTGGGGATGCTGACCTAAACCACGATGTGGGTCTCGAAGTGGGGCCCTCAGGTCGTTTTCTCAGCGATACTCTATCATTTGGCGAAGGATATCGTGTAAGGTTTGGTAGGCGTGTTATTGCCCGAGATCGTTCGGTTGATTTTGTTACTGGTCTTGATACCTCGATTGGGTCAGTATCGTACACAATAAGCGGAGTATTTATTGCAAAAGCGATTGACACATCAGATTTTCAACAGATAGACTCGCTTAGTTTTGAAAAAGACTTCACGACAACCCTCAACAGAAAAGTTAGGTTTGTAAGAACAGATGATGAAAGTAACCCAGATGGATACAGCTGGAAGATAGATGCAATGACACCTCTGATTGGCGGCGTCGGTGAAAAAGTATCAATCAGTAGCCTTAGTTTTTACTTATTATCAGAAGAAAATCAAGAGGCCAATTTGATTTTATCGATTGATTCTGACAGTGCAGGTGATTTATTTGTTAGTCGTGATTCTTTGCCCTCGTTTACGGCCTTTGATAGAATTCTGGTATATGCTTCCATTCAAAATAATGGGCCAGAGTATAACATTGATACAAGCAATGCTGGTGAATGGGTTTTCCACAACTACGGAAAAAATAGGATACAGAGAGGCAGAAAGCAATTAAACGACTCGGGGATGTTTTTTGATCAGAATGCAAACGATAACATCTACTCAGGATCCGTTCGTGTACATGGCCCTGGTATTAATCGATCTAGGGGTATATTTCGGACATTTACCGAAGTAGTTGATTTGGCTACTATATTTGTTTCAGATGGAGGCTACAACACAAGTCTAATATCAATTCCGTATCGTGTTGAGAGGCCTGAGTAAGTTTTAATCATCTATCGTCTAGGCAGGTTTGGCTTGTGCGCTAATGTAAGCTACCATTTTTAGTTGTTCCTACTTAGTGTAAACCCGCTAATTTTGTGGTACTAAATTCTTAATAATTATGAGTGTATATAATTTTAGCCCTGGTCCAGCGTGCTTACCAAAATCTGTTACTGAAGCAGCCAAAAAAGCATTAACTAACTATAAAAATACAGGTATAAGTGTCATTGAATTGAGTCATCGTTCTGATCCTATTATGGAACTATTTGATGCAGCCTCAGATCGTCTTAGGCGGTTGATGAAGATACCTAAAAACTATGAAATTCTTTGGCTGCAAGGCGGAGCATCTTTGCAATTTTCTATGGTACCTCAAAATCTACTTCCTCATGATTCAGGTGCTGATTTTATTGAAACGGGTTCTTGGTCAACAAAAGCTATTACTGAGTGTAATAAGATTGGGCATGCAAATATCATTGCGAGCTCGAAAGAAAGTAATTTTTCTTATATACCCGTTGATTTCAAACAAAATTATGATGCAGTTTATACCCATATAACTAGTAATAACACAATATATGGAACACAGTATAAAGTATTTCCTGAAATAAGAAACACTGATTCATTTCTCGTTGCTGATATGTCATCTGATATACTATCACGGTATGTAGATGTTTCAAAATTTGGTGTTATTTATGCAGGAGCCCAGAAGAACATGGGTCCTGCAGGTGTCACTGTTGTGATAATCAGAAAGAATTTAATAGGAAAAGGTTACAGAGATTTACCTGCAATGCTTGATTATGATGTGCACGCTAGAAAAAAATCTATGTTCAATACGCCTCCAGTATTTTCTGTATATGTTGTTAATGAAACCTTAAAATGGATTGATAAGTTAGGTGGATTAGAGGCTATCGAAAAGATTAACGCACGTAAGGCAAAAAAACTTTATGTCGAAATAGATAGAAATTCAATATTCAGATCACCCGTTCAGTCCAAAGACCGTTCTATGATGAATATACCATTCGTATTTAATGATGTTAATATGGATGAAAGCGCATTTCTTGAATTCTGTCAGAAAAGAGGCCTTGTAACCTTGAAGGGTCATAGGTCTGTTGGTGGATTTAGAGCTTCTTTATACAATGCAATGCCTGAAAAAGGTATTGATCTGTTGGTCTCTGCCATGCAGGATTACGAGAAAATGGATTTTAAACACTAGCCAATTTTTTTCTTCACCCCATTTAGTATTACATATTTGATGAATAGTACTCAAAAGCAGTTTATCTGGGTGGAAATCATTGTTATCACTCTCCTGCTTTGGAGGTATTTTACAGGTAGTTTAACGATTATTAATGGAGTTGTGTACACAATTATCTACGTCATATGTATGGTTGGATGGTTTTATTTTAAGGACTAAATAAATTCAATCGTATGAAAGTTAATTTACTTACCTTTGCCATATTCTTTTTCGCTTGCTCAAGAAATATACCAACTGAAAAAGTTTATTTTAATGGTCGAATCTGGACAGGTGATAAAAAAAATCCTCATGCAACTGCAATTTATGTAAAGGATTCTACAATTGTTTTTGTTGGTTCTGATGCAGAGGCTGTATCAAGGGCTCAAGATGGAGCTTCTAAAATAGATCTTGGGGGTAAGTTTGTAACCCCAGGATTTATTGATAATCACGTACATTTTATCAGCGGAGGGCTCCATCTGTCGAGGATTGATTTATCAGGTGCAACTTCGAAAAATGAATTTCAACATGAGATTGCCAAAAATCATGAGGAAATTCCAGATGGTGAGTGGATGCAGGGAGGTAACTGGGATCATGAAAAGTGGGGTGGTGTTTTGCCTGATATAACTTGGATTGACGAAGTAGCCAGCGATAGGCCAATCATTCTTGATCGACTGGATGGACACATGGCTGTTGCAAACAGTTATGCACTTAATTTAGCCGGTATTGATGAAACTACAAATGATCCGCCTGGAGGGTTGATTTTACGTGATGATAGTGGTAAACCAACTGGCATTTTAAAGGATAAAGCTATCAACCTGTGTAAAGATCTGATACCTGAAGAATCAGACACAGAGCTGGATAGAGCTCTCAACCTAGCAACGGATCATGCTATCTCGTTTGGCGTTACACAGGTGCATGATATGGGGTCATGGCGGGATCTTGAGGTATATCACAGAAACTATAAGAGCCAGAAACTTAGAATACGCATCAAAATATATCCTTGGTACTCTAATTGGGAAGAGATAATAAATTATGTTGGAAAGAATGGACCTGGGAATGATTGGTTAAAGTGGAATGGCGTAAAAGGTATGATAGATGGTTCCCTTGGATCAAAAACCGCTTGGATGCACAGTCCCTACCTTTACGCAAGTGATTCCCTTAATAAAGAGCATCTTCCAACATTTGGTATAGTTACTCTAGAGGACACAACTAATTTTAAACACATCTTAAGACAGACAGATGCGAACAGCATTCAACATGCAGTGCATGCAATAGGTGATAAAGCCAATGACTGGATCCTCAATCAATTTGCTGATATTAGAGCTAAAAACGGAGACAGGGATAGGAGAAGCAGGGTGGAACATGCACAGCATTTGTCGCCTCTCGCAATTACAAGATTCGCCAAAGAAAATATAATACCCTCCATGCAGCCCTACCATTTATTTGATGATGGTTCATGGGCACACACTAGAGTGAGACAAGATGTTTTACGTAGGACATATGTTTTTAAGACTCTTATTGAGAGCGGGGCCAATTTGACATTTGGGTCTGATTGGACTGTGGCTCCTCTCGACCCTGTTCAGGGCATTTTTGCTGCAGTTACAAGGAAAACAAGAGACTTAAAGCATTCTAGCGGTTGGTATCCATCCGAGAAAATTAGTGTTGAGGAAGCCCTAAGATCATATACTATTAATAATGCCTACGCAGCCTATTGGGAAAAAACGACGGGATCAATAGAGCGTGGAAAGAATGCAGATTTCGTTGTACACTCAGAAAACTTACTTACAATTGAACCAGATAGTTTGTTACAGTCCAAAGTCCTTAGGACGGTTATTGCTGGAAAAGATTATTTATTTGAATAATACAACAAATAGCTCAAAGATATAATATTGCAAAAATATGAATGCATAATTAGCCTCCTAACAATTAAAATATTCCGTTTAAAGTTTCCTGTTATTAATTGTATTTTTGCAATCGGGAACTTTTTCAACCAAATGGAACCTACTTTGTAACTTTATATCTGAATTCCATATGTTATACCGTTTTTTATCGATCGTGTTTATGTTTGTTTATTGTCATGTACAGGCAAAAACAAAACCAGTTGAGGGAATGGTAGTAAGCGATTCAAGCAGGTATTTGTCTGGGGTAAGCATTGTTTCCCTTCCCTCATCAAGCTCAACGAAAACTAATGCTGAAGGAAGTTTTTATTTTGATATTCCCGTAGATGATAAAAAAATTACATTCAACTTAAGTGGCTATGCATCAGATACAATAAATGCTGTTCTGTACAAAAACGATAGCAAAGTAGTTCTAAAAAAAATAATTCAGGTTAATTATCTGGACTCCATAAATACCAAAATTAGGTTTGTTTTGTCTAGAGGCAAAAAAAATGAAATTGTATTTGTTAAAAATGATTTATCAAACAGAGGAATTTTTACAACTGAAGATATGATCAGGTATGATAGCAGAGTAATATTTCTTAATAATCAAATTGATCAGCTCATGTTTTATGTGAGAGGGTTTGACGTTAAAAATATGAAAAAGTTATACAATAATCTAAGAGTTGATTATCTGCGTGATCCTACTAATAGCGTTAATGTCATTTCAAATCAGGGTCTATCCCAAATAACTATCACCAGTGGCGGTTTTAATAAGGTAATAGCCTCTCCGGGATTAATTAACTTTTTACCTTCAATTGACTACAAGAATGAAATCTCTCTTAATATTGGCCGCATTAATGAAAATGGTAATAACGAAGATGGTTTTGCAACAGTAGCGACACGATATGCATCGCTAAATGGTGGTTTTGGTTTAAGAGAAAATAATATTTTATCGATCAAGGATTCGTTGAAAACTACAGTACTAGATAATAATTATAGCGAGTACTCAAACATAGCAATTACAAACAGGAGGAACCTTGAAATTGTTCTATCAGGTTTTACGAATAGGGGACAATTTTTGAATCCTGCAGAGAATGATACCTCCGAGTCTACTAGCAATAATATTATGTTGAAGGTAGATCAATGGAGTCCTTTTACAGGGAGGATAAGTTTGTTTGGCTCGAATCAACAATTATATGGTACTGAAAAAAACAGTATTAATCATATAAGAAAAAACGATAAATGTAGTAGCTTGGGATTTTTGTTTGAAAATGACATTGATAATTTTTTATTTACCTTTTCAACGGTATCTACTCTTATCAATTCGGACTGGATGATTGGCGAAAAAAGATTACAAATGGAGAGACAGGTTTCCCTTTTTACAGGCTCGACCCAGATTTTTTTCAACAAGCCCAATAGTGGGATGTACATAAAATATCTTAAAATGATCTTTAGCAAGGAGAGAACAGCTGATGTTCCTGACGTAATATCTACACTAAAAACAAAACCAAATTACTGGGACTTGAGCAGCTTTCAATTTAGTACATCTATGGCTGGCTCTAAAAATTCGCAGAGATCATTCCATTTAGATTTTGGCATTCACTCCAGCATTCCAGACATTGAAAATACAATAAAAACCTTTTCAGGAGTATCTCTATTTGGAGATAGTTCAGACGTTTTGCCACAGAAACACTCTACCATTAGCTTTGGGACGTCGGCTAAACAAGTATTTAAAAAATATAATTGGGCTTATAGCTTTGATATTGATTTCTTTGATCATTTTTACAACGATAAAAGAAATCACATTCCAATTCTAGGTAGTAAAACAACTTACCCTATGAACATCGGTGATGTGAGATTGTCTGGCTTTACAGTTCAATTTCAGCTAGAGCCTTATGCTAGAAGATTAAAATTAGCCTCTCATATATCCACCCATCAAACAAATGATTTTTCAAAATTTCAATTTTTATCGAAAAACGTAGTAGACAATGAGA
>CAJWHU010000075.1 GCA_913041325.1 uncultured Fidelibacterota bacterium
TATAGTATACATCCGGTAAACCTTTTATTTTGTCTTTCTTTCCATTCTGGTATACACGGAATAAAACTCCTGACAGATCTGTTACCAGCATTGAAGTATCTGGAAGGAAAGCCATTCCCCACGGAATCTCAAATCCTGTTGCAAAACTTTTTACTTGCAAGTTTATGTTTTGGGTACGCAGCAGTCTATTATCGAAGCTGTCCTCTGGCATAACAAAGCTATTTCCTATCATTAGGAAAATAACCATATAGTTAATAATGGCAGTTCCCATCGTAGAGTGTATGCAAAATATTGATTTCATAGTTTATATTAATTTGAGTATTATATTTACAAGAGAAGTAATGGTCACATATTATACCCTAATAATCCATATAATATCCAACCAAATTGTGTTACCTTTGAAAGCAATTTAAAAATAGATGTTGACATATTTAATTTCAATTGGGTTTATTAATCTAAATCGTCATAGATCCACTCGTAAACCCCCTGAATAATCATCGAGCCAATTAAGACTGAAATTGCTAAATTACCAGACTTGATTGGATCGCCTGTCCAATACCAAGAGCATAAAAGAACCCAAATAAATGTCGTCAACCTTATCTGAAGAGATTTTTTAGAAAATATATGTTTAATGATTCCTTTCAATTCTAGCTTACGCCTTTGTTTATTCAAAACTTACTTAACCTTGCTATAGGTAATGGTCCAAAACGATAAAAATATAATTAATCTTCTAAAAAAGTTTCCAGATCAAAATCCAAACCCGGTTTTAAGGTTTTCTATTGAAGACGTTCTAGAATACTATAACAGTCCTGCAAAAAGAATCATCCAGTTTTTTGATCTTGAAATGAGTGAAAAAGTAAATAACAAAAACATTCTTAATGAGCTCAATAAGGCAGTTTCTAAAAAAATCCACTCGTTTGAGATAAAAGTTGAGTCTCTGACATACAAACTTAAATGTGTATACATAAAGGAATTAGGCTCTATTAATGTTTATGGCACTGATATAACAGCTAAAAAAGTCATTGATAAGTTTCCAGACAGTAACCCCAACCCAGTTATGAGAGTTTCTTATGACGGTGTTCTCAATTATCATAATAAGGCATCATTAAAACTTGTAGGTGGGTTAAATCTTAAGGTTTCTGAAATAGTTTCAAAGCCTATCTTGAAGTATATTGGCGAAGTCTCAATAAGCGGAGAGGCTACAAACTACGAGATCAAAGTTGGTAATTTTACTTATTCAGCATCGTTTGTTCCTGTACCTGAATTCCAGTTTATAATTGTTTATGCCAGTGACATCACAGCATTAAAGGTAATTAAAAAATTTCCAAACCAGAACCCAAACCCGGTCTTGAGAATCGACCTTGAGGGGCACCTAGACTATTTTAATGATGCTTCTAAATATATTGTAAATAATTTGGGATCTACAATCGGTAGTAAGCTACCAATTAATTTTCTGGAAAAGATATTTAATAAAAAAGATGCCTTTGAACGTGAAATTGGTTCAAAAACATACATGTTCAATGTTGTTAAAATAGAAGAGTTCAGTTTTTACTTGATTTATGGAACTGACATCACTGACAGTAAAGATAAAGAGAGAATCCTTGAAAAGTTGTCCAAGTATTTTTCGCCACAAGTATATGACTCAATATTCACAGGAGAATTGGACGTCAAAATAAACACAACAAGAAAGAACCTAACTGTATTTTTTTCAGATATTAAAAGCTTTACTACGATTACAGAAAAGCTTGAGCCTGAAATATTAACAGATCTAATAACAAATTATTTAACGGAAATGACCAACATTGCAATTAAGCACGGTGGAACAGTCGACAAATACATTGGTGATGCAATTATGATTTTCTTTGGCGATCCAAATTCAAATGGGGCAAAAAAGGATGCAACTGCCTGCATATTGATGGCATTAGAGATGAAAAAAAAATTAAAACGTTTAAAAAGAGATTGGGCCAACACTGGTTTATCAGAATCTTTAGATGTAAGAATGGGAATTCACACAGACGTGTGTACCGTTGGCAACTTTGGCTCATCTGATAGGCTTGACTATACAGTATTGGGTAACGGCGTCAATCTTGCCTCAAGGTTAGAATCATTAGCTAAGGCTAATCAGATTCTAATTTCCGAAAATACTCACAATCTTATAAAAAATAGGATTGAGTGTGAGTTTTATGATGAAGTGAAGGTGAAGGGCAGGGCACATTCAATAAAGGCCTACGAAGTGTTAGGACAAATATCTGGTAAAAAAGACCAGGCAGTTATAAAAGTATCAAAAAAGGGATTTGAACTAACCTTAGATAAAGAGGAGATCAGCAACAAAGAACAAATACTAGAGATTCTTGAACAAAGTATTGATACATTATCTGGCTAATAATTAACCAAAGTAAATGTAAGAGATATTGAATTAATCACCAAAATCTCATAGGCTATTTCGATATTGTATATTTGCATTCCTAGAATTACTTTATCATGTCCGTGGTATTTAAAATTTTATTTAACAACTATCATAATTAGGAGATTATTGTGATCAAGTATTTAGCTATGCTTTTTCCATTGTACCTTATCGCTCAAAATGACGAGGGTTCTGTGTCCGGGAAAATATTTGGAGATAATATGCCACTCGTTGGTGCAAACGTATTTCTGGAAGGCACAACAATGGGTGCCACCTCTGATTCACTTGGTAACTACCTAATAAATGGTATACCGGTTGGTAAATATGTTGTGAGAGCAGATTTTCTTGGCTACACAACGCAAAAACAAGAATTGTATATATCAGCCCAGGATATTGAAGCATCGGAAGACGAAGCTTCGAGCTTTAGCGAGAAACTAGGATTAGAAGAAGAAGACCTGTCTGCATCAGTCAAAGGAAACACCGTTACTAATTTTGATTTTTTCTTGGAGTCATCTGCCGTTGACCTTGATGAAGTTATTGTCTCTGCATCTAAGGTGCAGCAAAAAATAACAGAGGCTCCCAGCGTAGTAGCTGTGGTAAACGAGAGAAATATTCGGAGAAGAGTTGGCATAACCGACTACAATAGACTTGCTGCTATGGCTAAAGGTGTTGATGTTACCTACTTTGGATCCCAGGGTGCACAAATCAACGCAAGAGGATTTGATGGAGCATATAGTACAAGGTTTAGGCAGTTTAGTGATGGTTTGTATTTAGGGGAAGCAGTAACTGGTCAGGTCTATTCACTACTGTCCGGTCCTCCCAAGGAATCAATATCTCGCATAGAAGTTCTATTTGGACCTCAATCTGCGTTATATGGACCTGATGCATCCCAAGGTCTATTGAACATTATCCCAAAACATCCTATGCAAGATCCTACCAACGAAATAAACTTTTCCACGTCCAGTCTAAATAATCCAAGGCTTGGTGGTAGGTATGTGAGAAATTATGACAAAGTGTCAGTTGAAATTGCAGGTGAAGTAAAATATACCAATGAAATACCTTATGGCAACGACGATGATGATATTTATTGGGTTATAGAAGATACCTTATACCTTACTGAAGACTTATTCGAACCAATTAATGTAAATAAAAATTATATTAGTGCAAATGTGTACTATCGATTAAAGAAAGGAAACGAAATCTCTGCGTTCTACAACTACACTGGGGGCAATGCATATGCCATGGGTAGCCTTGGTCCGCAGTACAATAAAGATCTTGTAAATCATCAATATGGTTTAAGATTTAACAATGATAACCACTTTCTACGCATTACATCAAGGAGTCAAACAGGAGAAGCTACACCTAGAACAGCTCTAGGTATCCACCAAGTTACTAATAGAGACTCCTCCGGTAATAGCATGTCATGGGACGAGGCTTTAAAAACCTTTGGTAACTCTGATGCAGGCTGGTGGTTAAAATATAACAGCGATGATTTAATGGCTGATTATCAATACAATAATCAGATTTCGGATAGATTAAAAATTGTTAGCGGATTTGATTACGAGTTTAAAGATCCTAAGACAGATAGAACATCTATAAATGATCTGGGAATTAGCCCCATAGATAGTTTATATGGTGGAACCGACGTCAAAGAGTCAAGATATGGAATTTATGGACAAGTCGATTATCTTATTAACAATGAGTACTCAATAAACTCCTCGTTCCGTTTTGATGATCATGAATACTATGGTCAAACCTTGTCCCCAAGAGCCTCCCTTGTAAGAAAAAACTTCTTGTCAGGAACACTCAAACTAATAGCTGGAACTGGATTTAAAGCCCCAACTTTATTTGAAAGAAATGTCTACGCGGGACAGAAATCAATAGCTGGGGGAAGAGAAGGTCAAGCTGATCCATTTTTTGGATTTATATATCCTGAGGACTTTATTATAAATGCTGTTGCAATGGGGTCGGGAGAGGGTTTTACAGTTTTAGACTTCAAAGATTTGGACGGAGATGGTATATATGGTGGGAGCGAAGTTGATTCTCTAATTGGCAGTAGATATGTCCGCCCATTAGAATTAGAAGAACATCAATCAATAGAACTTGCATACACTGGAGTTATTGATGGAAAGAATTTGATCGAATTTAATGTATACAGTGGTCGATATAAAAACTTCAAGGGACCATTAACAGCTTTTGCAGTTACGGGTCCTGCCTGGAATTTTATGACCCAGTCATCTGGTCAACTAGATTTAGATGCAATAAGGCAAGTTAATTATGGTAAAGATCTAGTCAATAGTAGCCCAGTACCACAATTTACATATTGCCTTACGTATGAAAATGTCCCCCTTGACGTGACATTTTACGGACTGGAAGGTGGCTGGAAACATTTACGCGATAACTTTGAAATTTCAGCTAATTTTTCTTATTTCAATGACCAGACTTTAGTTGATTCGAGAGAAAAAGGTAAAAAGTATCAAGATTATTTAAATGCGCCAGATTCAATACCATCAGATAGTGTGTTTGCGAGTTATCTCCCATACGCTAATATTTACAGTAATACTCCTAACTTTAAAGGGTCTTTATCAATTACCAATTATGGTAGTTTCATTGAAAAGCTATCATCTACAATAACTTTAAAAAGGACGAGTCCATTTGATTTTGTAAGTGGTTTTTTTTCAGCGACCGATGAGGGGAAAGGCACAATAGCTCCATCGAATGCCGGACAATCTTGGTTTCGTAATCCTGGACGAATTGGCGGACAGTGGTATGCTGATCTTGATATGTTATACGAATATAGTGAGAACGTATATTTTGGTCTTTCAATAAAGAACGTATTTCAAACACAAGCACCAACAATTCCAATCACACCACAAATACCAAGATCTTTTGTTTTTGAAACTGGATACAAATTTAATTAGTGACATAAATTATTCTATCTTGAGTTGCAATGGTGGATTAAACCCCGCATCCGCGGGGTTTTTTGTTAAAAGCACAGTTATTAATTTTTATTACTATTAATTACTAATCCAAAGCCTAGCCCGAATTGCCTAACAAAAATATTATCAATCTTGAAGGTGTTGTACCCTTAGAAATCGTAAGAAGACCATCTAAAATAATAAAATCTCCTTATGTGGCAGATGCTGTTGATGAGGAGGGTGCACATCATTTAGTCCATACTCCAGGACTTGGACTAGCAGATCAATGCTTGCCAGGCTCCAAGGTGTTCGCCACACCTTCGAAAAGTAAAAATTCCAAGACAGATTTTATTATACAATCTGTCTTAGTGAAAGAACAGGGTTACAGCCAGACTATTGTAGGAGCGAACCCTCATACAGCCGAGATAATTGGTAAAAGTATATTAAAACAAAAATTATGGAACCCGTATCCTGGCTTTAGAGTTTGTGATAGTAAACCCCCTCATATTAAGTACCTCGGTGATATTTATTTAAACTATAAGGAAGAATACATCATAATTGAACTAAAAAACGTAATTTGTGCCTCATATGATCCAAATCTAGAAGAATTTGATAGAAGGTATATTTATTTTGACCATACTGTACCCTTCAGGCGTTCAGGGATATATCCCAACGGTGAAAAAAATCAGCAATATAAGGGCCAATCTGTTGTGTCTCAAAGATCCCTACGTCAAATCGACCATATGATAAGAGATAAAAAGAACTACCGTTACGTAATACTTTTCTTGGTGAATAGGGGCGATTGCCACTTATTCAAACCTAACTGGCAAAAAGATATTGTGTATTCAAAAAAACTTGCAGAAGCCTTTAAAAATGGGATCGAGATGCACGCATTGAGTGTAACCTGGAATGAATCATCGTGTGATTTTGAACGCGAGCTAGACATTGACCTACAACCTTGGTGAACACAATTAAAAATGATGTGTTTATCGGAAAATATTTAACTTTAGCTTCCCACTAATTATTAAAACTATGAATCATATAATATTAAGAAAGTTTGATAAACCTGATGAAACTAGAACCTTTGAAAAGGGGAAATTTGAACTTATTGAAATATCCAATATGGTCATTGGTAAGGCAACTTATAGACCAGGTTGGAGGTGGTCAATACATGTCTCTCCTTTAACCGAAACAAAGTTTTGCAAAGTTGAGCACTTAGGATTTGTTTTGTCTGGAAGTGCGACCGTAGCTTTTAGAAAAGAAGAAACACATATTCTTGAAGAAGGAGATTTATTCTATGTTCCTCCTATGCCGCATGATAGTTGGGTAATCGGGGATGAAGAATATATCTCTTTACATTTTTTGGGAACTGAAAAATACGCAAGGTAAACATTTATATTTTATCACTAGTCATTTTGGGAGCTCTAACCTTTTTTCTCCGCCCTACAATTCGCAATTAAATAGAACAATGTTAAAATTTATTTGTTTGCACCACGAGTTTTAATTTATTAATATGTAATATGATTAACTTACTCATTAAAAATACCAAAATAAGTTCACTGGGCAAAATTTGCTGGTGGATTATTTTGTACGATATTACAAGTGGGTAAATTTTTATCAAAAATAGAAATTAAAACCCACTGAAAAGTGGGTTTTTTTTTAACAAATCGAGGTAAACATGTTTATAAAAAATAGAATAATAATATTGCCGTTAGTATTACTAACACTTGGTACTCAAGAATTGAAAGGCCAAACATTATCCGGTAGAGTCACGGATGCGTTAACTGGTCAAGCCTTGAGTGGAGCGAATGTAACTATTGAAGGTAGTGACCTTGGTGCAGCTACCGACATGAATGGATATTATAGTGTTGATTTATCCAGCGGTAGTTACTCCGTGAAAGCATCATATATTGGGTATGAATCGAAAACGAGTAAC
>CAJWHU010000076.1 GCA_913041325.1 uncultured Fidelibacterota bacterium
CCTCGCTGCCAGATTCAAACACACCATCAACGATAGATGTTGAGACTCTTCTTTCGCCATCAACTATGCCACCGACCCACAATCCAGCATACGAAAAGTGCTCAACCTGTTCTCTTAGAATCTCAGTTTGTTGTTTATACTTGCAGGATGGGTGTATACTACCATCTTCCATCCTATTCCATCCGTTACCTAAAATACCAAAATTCGTTATAGTCAATCCCAGATTACCAACGGATGTATATTTATCATATTCATCAGCAGCATATTGTACCCTGTAAACTGACCTTTCCTGCGTAAAGACTATTGAAGTAAAAATTAATATACAAATTGAAAGACGCATTCTATTTTAAAAAGACTATTTTTCTAACTGCATAGCCTGACCCAGTTATCAGCTTAACAAAATATATTCCCGCTGGGTGTTGACTTGCATTCCAAATAAACTCACTAGACCCAAAGCCAAGAGCGCCATCGTGGATTATCTCAGTTTCGAAACCCAATAAATTGAAAATTGCAAGTTTAACGTAATCATTCTCATTTAAACTGAGCTGAATCCTAGTAGAATTATTGAATGGGTTTGGATAAATTGAACCCAAACTAAATCCTTCCGGCCTAATTTTTTTGACCTCCATATCAAGAGTTTCATCGTAAGCAGTACCTGGGGTACCTCTTTCTCCGCCACCGTAGATTTGAGTAGAAGCATGCCAGCTATCAGTTATATTGTTGTCAATATTGAGATCATGTATCTCCATTGAAACACCGCTAGAAAATGGCCACTGACTGTCGTAGTGTACCTCATCAACTATGGCACCCGTTTCATCTAACAGTATGACCTCATCTTCAGAGTTTGAAAGAGAAAAATTGCTGTAGACGTAGTCTGGATTGATACCTCCATTAGCATCAGGATCGCCATTTTTAGATAAAATAAAATATTCTCCGGGACCCACTTCTAAAGTAGGTTGATCAGATGAAATAATGTGCTCATCCGTACCAGAGTCCTTTATACACCAACCATTAATGTCTACTGAATTATCTGTATTGTTTACTATTTCAATCCACTCGCCATAAGAATCAGAAACAGACGAAGGGTTTACCATCACCTCAGATATAACTATTCCTACATCAGAAAATGTTAGATCATCAAACCAAACATCCATGTAAACAGGTAAATGATCTGATGCATCATGGAGTGCACTTGCTATTGCGCCGCTTACAGACGAATTATTACCATCGGTAATTGCATCATTGAAATGATTGCCGTCATTACCAACAGCCCAGTAGGTATCTTCAACGTATTGAATATCTGATGAGGGATCGAGCAAAGATTGCGAAACAAAGAGCCAATCAAATCTGTCGTCCATGCCACCATTAGCTCCGCCACCAAATTGAGAAGTCCTTGGCGACTGGGTGTGTACATCTGCAAACAGACTATTATTGTGCCAATGCCCAATTCGATTGATTGGATCAAATAATTGTCCATCATTGTCGCTGCTGGATCCTGTCAGCATTTCAAAGGCTGGTTCAGATGATGGATTGTTTGAATATATATTAAAATCACCCGCCACGATAAAATGACTATTGTTTTGATGGTTGTTAAGATGGTTACGTAATATAGTTGTCTCAGCTAATCTCTCATCAGAACTACCTTGAGTGGCCTTAAGGTGGGCACCATAAACCTTAAATGGAACTCCTGAACTTTGGTGAACCATCTCCCACTCAATGACGTCTCTTGTTCCACCGGACTGAGCAGTATATACTGCAGTAGTAGCAACGAATGTAAAATTTTCATGCTTGTAATACAACGCAATATCCTGCTGAGCACTCTGATTAATAAATGGAGCCGCTGACCATTCGTTAGGGTCGGATACGTCCAAAACATTCGTTTTGAATCTTGAATAACCTGTTTGCCCTACAACCTCCTGCGCAACGATGATATCAGGTTCAGTGTATTGAATGATAGTAATAAATTCAGCTTCCCTGTCGTCATTACCCAAAAAATTAAGAAGGTTGTAGGTCATAATTCTTTCGGTTGAAGCATACAAATGAAACGATAAACAAAATAATATTAGTGCAGAGTTTTTCATTTAAAAATCAATATATGCCTCAATTTGTCCAACTTCTATACCATTATGATTGGTTAAAATTTTTTTACGATATTTATCTAATCTTTTCAATTCATCGTGAGTTAATAATTCTAAATGTTCTACTAATGCCATTACAGCAATTGGCATGGCTCTTAAATTACCATCTAAAATCTTAATTGCGATCCCCAAAGGTCCATGCTCTTTTGTTTTTAGTGCTATGCCACGTACAGATTCACCACCTACTTTTGTGATACCTCGCCCTCGCATCGATTTTATGAACGATGTATCAAAATGGCCTGTGCCACCCACTAATTGTGGATGATTAGACATAGCTTTAAACACTCTATTGAGCGATGGCTTACTACCATCTGCTAATTTTTGAAACATCGTTGCAATATTTTGCAAAGACAAAAATGGCGTAGGGGCAGTACAACCATCAACAGCTATATGTATTTCGTCCAAGTTTATCAGATTTTTAATATATTCAAAAATTGTTTTTTGCACAGGGTGCTCTTCATTTAAATAGTCAGATAAATCAGCTGATAAATACCTTGCAAGAGCAAGCATGCCTGCATGCTTACCACTACAATTATTGTGATATGGCTGGGGGCTATCAGCCTTCTTTATCAGCATATGCTTGCTAGAAATATCGTAAGGATAATGAGATCCACACCTATAGTCTTTAGAAGTTAGTCCAAGCTTGGAAAGCATCGACTTAGCTGTATCTACGTGGATGGATTCCCCATTATGAGAAGCACACATTAGGGCCAATTCCTGTTCAACAAATCCAGCCTTTTCAAACGCTCCTGTTTCAACAACAGACGCCGCCTGGAAAGGTTTCAGCGCAGACCTTGCGCATGTGACATATTGGTGATCTCCTGTCGCAAAGAATGGGCTGCCACTAGAGTCTACAACAACAGCAAAAGCAACGTGGATACTTTCCGTTAGGTCTCCTCTGGTTACTCGACAAGAAATCGACACTCAGTGTAGCATCCTTGATACAAATTCGAACTTGAAACCTTGCCTTTTCAGTATTGGTATCTGCTCTTCAAGAACAAATAAAGTTTTCGGCTTAACATGGCCAATCCCAATTGCATAACCTGATTTCTCTGCTTTTTTTGCAAGTTTTTGCATTTGCTTTACAATTTTTTCTTCGTCATCATCATTATCTAAGAATATATTTCTCCTAGCAGTGGGCACTCCAAAAACTTCCATGGTAGTTTCCCCAATAGTTTCAACCGTTGTTCGACTATCTATGTAGAAGAGATTTTTGTTCTTCAAAACTTTTGCTACGTTCGTCATTACGTGTTGATCTGCCGATGCTTTAGAACCCTGATGATTATTCATTCCTATGGCAGTAGGAATTTGATTTAATGCATTTTTCAATCTTCTCTCGATTGTTTCCTTATCCATATCTGTCATGAGCACAAATTCTTCTTCACCGTAGGTTTTTCCTGTATTTTCCATTGGCATATGAACAATGACCTCAAATCCTGCAGACACTGCCTTCTTTCCAAATGAAGCACTATGCGCATGGCCAGGAATAACAGCATATGTTAGACGAGCATCAAGCTCTAAAAAACCATCAGATACCTCATCATTTCTGTATCCAAAATCATCGATTATTATCCCTATCCTGCCTCTTTCTTTTGGCTCAGGGCTTTTTGGATAAATCTCATTAACCTGGGACTGCTCTCCCGTTTCAACCTGCTCTAATTTTTCCTTAAGTGCATTGTTTTTATTAGCATCATCCTGCTTTTTTAATACAATTAGCAGAACAACAATAACAAATGTAAGAACGTAAATTATAGAAGTTCTCAAATCGAGATTGTTCATGGCAATAAAATGTTTAATGAAAGAAGCTTTGGAACTCCTACATCTTGTGTGCCAAATCTAGTACCGTAGGTGATTGTATAGGTATTAAAATTGAAGCCTAGACCTGCCGATGTTTCTGATACATTTTCCGAAGCGGCATAACCAAACATTAGGTTTAGTCGGTTCAATTGAAAATGATTACCAAAATAGATTTTGGTATTTGACGAGATTGAATTCCACTCAATGCAGCCATAAGCAGAATTGGAGTATTGTTTAAATTCCATTTTTTTAGATGCACCACAAGAAATCCTCATGGGCAGTGAAGGATTCTCATTATTCAACCTTGACATAATACCAAAGTCTTTGATTGTTAATCCTAGCACATAATTATTTTTTATGTTTAAAGCATAACCAATGTCAAAACTGAGGCCCTGTGCGTTTTCATTAAAGATATTGAATTGGATATAGGAAACGTTGACCCCAATTCTATGATTTTGATACTCCAAAGCTGTTGCAGCATCCACAGTAATGCCAAAAGCACTAAAAAGAGAAGCTGGTTTATCTGTAGGGACATTGTCCCTAAATTCTAAATCAGATATACCTAAATATCTCATTCCAAAATGAGCCTTGTTTCCCATTATAATATTATTGTATCCTATTTGTGACATAGAAATATCGCCAAGCCAGTTTCCTCTATTAAGGGAAAGATATGGATGCTTTTCGTTTGCATTAATAAGTGCAGGATTCAATGGGAATAATCCAGCTAATGTAGGATGACTGCCAAGGCTTAATTGATCAGCTGATGTTGGCAAAACTAACATTTGCATACCCATGCCATAAATCAATCCTAAATTAATAAATAAAGCTCTAAAAATTGAATGCATACGATATGGTATGTCCAGTTTGGGAAACCCAGTCCATAGAAAAAGCATAGTCTATCTGGGAATCATTAGGGCTAAATAATCCATATTTATACCCTAGTCCGAAACCAAGCCTCCCATTTCCGTACCCTCCTCTAAAATAGTACTGATCAAGAAACGCATACTCTACTCCGGCTCTTGGAAGAATACCATAATACGATTCGTGATCGGTGATAATACCTACATCACCAGCAATGTTCATTCCATTTTTTTTGAATCTTGTCCCAATTCGATATATTGTAGGAAAGTTCTCTTTGTATGGACCTCCTTGCGCGTAAAGCTCGTTAGTATCCCACTGATAATTTGAACTAACATCCTGGACCATTACTCCAAAAGTACTATAATCGCCTGTCTTTATAAGTATACCAATGTCAAAACCTATGCCAGACCCTGAAACTTGATCAGCCTGAGTCATTGGTAAGTCATACCTTAAAATTTTGAAATTTGCACCTATTGACATCCAAGGTAAGATACGCTGTGCGAAAGTTATCAAAATAGCATTTTCACCCGTTTGCATTTTTAAAGACTTCATTCCAGTACTATAACGGCCTTGTATATTGCTTACTCCGCCATATACCCATGCAATTCCCAATCCAGCAGTGGGAGGCAATGCAAACGAGATGCTCGTTGAAGCGAGACGGCGATCAAGGGTAAGATTAGAATAAGAGCTTCCAAAATGACGTTTTGTTAAAAATGCAGACCATGCGGGATTATAGAAAACAGGGAAGTTATTATCAAGATCTGCAGTAAAACCTCCACCCATGGCAATAGACCTAGCTGTCATACCCATTCTTAAGAAACTGCCTGATTGCCCACCCCAATCTTGACAAAAAACTATGGAAAAAACACAAATCAACTTAAGAATAATTTTCTTTATCATTTAACCACTATAAGCTTGTCCCAAAAATACTGTGGACTTTCATTTAAAGATGGTGAATACTTCATTCGAATGAAATAAACACCATTATCTACATAAGCCCCATTTAGATCACGCCCATTCCATTTCAATGCACCATTATATGTGTTCAGATTAAAGTTTTGCTGAAAGACTTTCTCCATAGCAAAATTATAAATATCCAGCTCAATTTGAGTATTGACAATTACCCCCGTATGAAACCTTACGTAGCCCTCCCCTCCCAATTGATTATGGTTAAGAGGAGAGAAGGGATTAGGATATGCATAGAAGTCCGTTGAGTCATATTGCGTTTGGAAAATAGTCCAGCTCGAGCCTTGGATATCGGAGGATAAGGCAGCACCGTTAGAGGTTCCAACCCACAATTTTAATACACTATCTCGATCGTCAAAAGTTGAGGTGTAAACAAGATCTGTAAGTATTTGGCTTTGAGACATGAAAGTTGTGTCAATAGCTGGTTTGTATAAAGCCCAGTTTTCACCATCGTGGCTTTTCCATAATCCTGCTTGGCTTGAAGCGAGAACTATTGAGTCATGTGCAGTTATGTTATAAACCCTCTCTCCATGTAATGTTGTTTCCCAGGTAGAGCCTCCATCTCTGGTATAACTGAGGCCCCTCATTTCGCCTGGCGTGTCCGCGTTGATGGTTGCCGCCCAAATAGTTGTTAGACCATTCCATACTTGTTTTGCTAATCCAACTACAAAATTGCCAGTTAAGTTATCATTTGGGTAAGAATAGTGCTCCCACTCAATACAATCAAATAACTGAAAATTTCCAGGAGATGTCTCTCGCCATTCATTGATAACTAAACCTCTATTTATACCGTTAGCTGTTCCAGCCCAGATCGTATCACCGCTGATTAAAACAGAAAAAGCCTTATGATTATGGTTCCCACCATCAGCAGGATCTCTTGGATTTAAATAATAATCAGGAAGTATCGCTCTTCCTAAATCATCAGTCTCATCAAAACCTGTGCACAACGAGAGCGACCTTTGCTCATCCAATGGTAGGGGAACTATCTCCCAATTTTCATCGTTGAGGTTATACCTCCTAAGTCCCCCAGCCCAACTTGCTGTCCATAAATAATTGCCGTTTAAAAAGGCGTCATACGTGACATTTGCCTCGGGGACAGTTACTGGAAGGGATCTAAAAAAACCCTCCCCAAAAGGGCGCAATGTGTCTGCATCTTTATCCATAGGCTGCTTTAGATATTTCCAATCTATACCACCGCTGTCACTAATCGCATGCGCATTATTGGTTAGTACTATACCATACCCAACTTGTATTGTCCCATTATCGCCAGAAAACGCAACTGCCATTGTATTGTTTAAAATAGAAACAGCTGGGATTCCACCATTAGGAACTAATTTTGTCATTTGACCATCTACCAAAGAGTCAGTGGTAGAATTATGGTGGTAGGTGGCATTTCCATCAAACAGTGCAAGACCCTGGCCGGTACCAA
>CAJWHU010000077.1 GCA_913041325.1 uncultured Fidelibacterota bacterium
ACTTCGCCCCAATAATCGGCAGATGTGTTCAATTGCCAACTAATATTTTCATTTGTTTGGTACACTTCGATAGCATTATTGATTCTAATATTTGAAGATGACCATTCTGAACCAGATCTACCAACAGTGGCCTGTGCAATGATATTTCCACTGACGTTCTTTAAAACCAAATGCGTTCCAGTAGTATCACCAACCATATATTTGTCCCAATTTTTCTGATTTTTTGATACCAGAGATCCCTTTTCTAGAGTTATGATTTTATCTAAGAAGGAATCTAAATTATTTTGCTTAACCTCTAAGGTGTCATGATTGTCTATAGCCCAAGCTTCTCCATCATACGTTAGTGAAAGGGTGTCCTCGTTTTGAAAAATAAGTATATTAAATATATCGCTTTTCTCTATCTGAAAGATATTATCGCTCTTCAAATAGTAACTAGATTGGGAATACCTGCTAAGCGCGAATAGAGCAAGCACGGCAACTAAGAATGGAATCATCCATTTCATTTTATCCATATATGTCTTCCAGGTTTGAGCTTTTGGATTTTTGATTTCTTAATCTCAAAAAGCCAAAACCTACTATTAAAAAGGTAGGTGCAATAATATTGAACCATTTCCATGTTTTTCTTGAAGAATCTTCAATTTCAGCCAGTGGCCTCGATGTGATTTCTCTAGAACGTAAAGCAATAAGGTCTTTATCCCCAATGAGATAGTCAATGGAGTTTAATACGAATATTTGGTTCTCTGGAGATCTTCCACCCCCTTCATCCGAAATGAACTCCGAATCACCAACTAGAATAACTTGAGATACACTGCCATTGGAATTCTTTTTCTCAGAACGAGCTCCTAAAATTAATTTAGACTTATTGAATATTCTCATGAACGGGTTCTGTTGAGGGTCAGGATTTAAATTAAAATTTCCTCTAAGCTCACCAGAATTATCGGAAGTATAAAAAAGAGGTTGAAAATTGACAAAACCCATTGATGCAGAATCCTGTTTGATCTCACTAGCAAAGATAAGCTGCATCTGTTCTAAACCTGCAACGATCGATTCATCTGCATTAAAATTTCTAATTACAGGTAACAAAGGATATTCGATCGGAACATTCATTCTGATTGGGCCCATTTGCTGTTGAACGTTTACTCTTCCACAAATCTGATCAGTGACGAGATTACTTTGAAGGTCCAATCCATATGCATTCAAAAGTGAAAAGATGTTTGATTGTATAGGAAGTGCCTGCTGAACCTGGAGATTGGTCTTAATTCTACTTTGTGATAGAAAAAGACTGCCGCCTCTCTCTAAATAGCTGGAGAGATTGTTGAATTCTTCTGATTTTAAGGAATCTGAAACAGATCCCATTAATAAAGCATTGATGGTGGGTGGCACTTCTTCTGACAAATTCAATGGTCTAACATCAAATCTTTGGTTAAGAGCATTTTGGATATTCTGCATGGGGGTAGTTTGACCCTCAACTGAAACTAGCCCTAAAACAGGCTTATTTTGATCAACCAACTTCTTAATTTTGGTAGTGATTTCGTATTCTAGACCTGTGGTGGTTTGTATGACTGGCAATGTCTCTTTGTTATCTTCAAACAAAATGACCATGCCCATCAAAACTCTTTTAACTTCCATCTTATCGTTTTCTATTACTTGCATTTGAACTGGCATAATGCCTGCTTTTTGTGCTTCCTGTTCAACATTTTGATCATCCTCTGGTCTAAAAAATTCAAAACGTATATTTCCATTTGAAAAAGCTGCATATTCTTCGAGTATATCTTGCAAATATCTCCTGTTATTAGCATACTGTCCTGGCAGGTCATCTGAAAAATATACTTTCATCGTCAAAAGATCATCTATCTGCTCAATAACAGACCGGCTGGAAGAGGATAAAGAGTATTTTTTATTATCTGTCAAATCAAAACGTTTAAACTGATTCTTGGATATCCCATTAATTAAAAAGAGAATGACAAAAAACAATAATCCAGGAATAAAAACAGATCTTTTTAAGTCTAGTCCAAACATATCAACCTACCTCCACCTTCTGACTTCTAAGGTCTGGACAGTGAGAAAAAGGAAAAATGCTATCATTGAAATAAAATAAATAAGATTTCTAGTATCAATGACACCTCTGGCTATATTTGAAAGATGATAGTCAACAGCTAAGAATTGGATGATACCTGCCAAAGAGTATGGTACAAAAAGAAGTGTTTTATCTAGCATAAAAAATACCAAAACGATAAATACGCCAATTATAAATGATACAACTTGGTTTTCTGTGACACTACTGGCATAAGTGCCTATTGCAGCATAAGTAGCTCCCATCAAAGCCAACCCGAGATAACCACAAAGTACTGCACCATGATCAACATTCGTTCCCACACTTAATAAGGTTAAAAAATGGATAGATGTTGAAAATAAAGCTAATAATATCAAAGATAAAGCAGCTAAAAATTTACCCATAACAAATTCAAAACTGCTCAAAGGCAAAGTAGCCATAATTTCCATTGTGCCGATACTTTTTTCTCTTGATATCAAGCCCATTGAAACAGCAGGTATAAAAAACAAATAAACCAATGGTACAATATCAAATAAAGCACGAAGGTCAGACTGACCAAAAAGAAAAAAAGTATTAGTAAAAAAGTAGCCATTGACTAAAGCAAATATGACCAAAAAGATATAGGCCATTGGGCTATTAAAGAAACCTTTTAATTCTCTACTAAAAATAGCTCTAGTACTATTCATTGGATGCTCCAGAAGATGTTAAATTCCTAAAAATATCCTCCAAATTAGTAGTTTGTGGCATCATTTTTAGGATGACCCATTTACTTTTAACAGCATACTTGAATATGTCCTCTCTTGGATCTTTATCTTTAGGATATTCAAAATTGACTTTTTGAACCCCACCGGACTTTTCCATTGAAATAAATTTTACGCTTGGTATCTTTGCTTGGAGCTCTTGAGCACTTTTCTTAGTGGCCTTCATAACTTCCATTTCTAAAGATACATTACCCATAAAATCGCTCATCAATTCCTCATTAGTGCCATTTGCAACAATTTTACCCTTATCAATAATAATAATTTTGTCAACAGTGGCTTGGATTTCTTGGAGGATATGGCTGGACATGAAAACCAGTTTTTCTTTTCCAAGAGATTTGATCAAGCTTCGGATCTCTACGATTTGATTGGGGTCAAGACCTGTTACAGGTTCATCCAAAATTAAGATTTTTGGGTCGTGGATCATGGCAGCAGCTAAACCAATTCTCTGCTTATAACCTTTAGAACAATCAGCTATGACTTTGTGCACTACGCCTGACAACCCACACTTATCCACTACTCTTGATAGGGCTTGTTTAAAATCTGATCCTTTTATATTTCTGATAGAGCCTAAAAATTCTAGATAATCATAAACGCGCATCTCAGTGTATAAAGGATTTAATTCAGGGAGATATCCGATCATCTCTTGAATTTCAGAAGTATTGTCAACGATATCTAATCCATTAACCTTGATCTCACCATTGGTGGGGACTAAATACCCCGTTATCATTTTTAAAGTCGTGGTTTTACCGGCTCCATTTGCTCCAAGAAAACCAACAACCTCACCATCTTTTAGATCAAATGAAATGGAGTCTACAGCTTTTACGTTGCCATAGTTTTTTGAAAGATTTGAAACTGATATCATCTATATATTTATCACAAGGTTTTACGTTAAAACAATCAAAATAATTAAAATGTTCCGGCGAAATTATAATAATTTTGAAAAAAATCAAAATTGACTTTAAAAGATTTATTTAAGCATATTATAAATTCTAAAAAAAATAAATATTAAGACATTAATAATTATTAGTGTAGTTACTGGGAAATAAAATCTAACATTGCCGTTTCCCAGTCTAATATCTCCAGGCAATTTTCCTAACCAGTTAAAGCTATTATTGAAATAATAAACGATCAAACCAGTAAGGCTGGTAAAAATACCGATAAAAAACAGCCATTTACCGATCTCTTTCAATGGATACTACTTATACAAATATAGATAATCGACTGCGAGCTGGGTTAAAGCTTTTGTACCATATTTTAAATTACGCTCATCAGCAAAAAAGTACGGTGAATGGTTCGGAGCTGCTTTGCTAGGATCAGGGGCGACACCATTAAAAAAATAGAGACCAGGAGCATGATCAGTAAAAAAAGGGAAATCCTCAGCACCCGTGATAAATGGAGTGATCTTCACATTTTCTTTTCCATAAACTCTTTCCAATGATGGCACCATTTTGTCCGTCAGGCTGGGCTCATTAAATGTAACTTTAGCTATATCGCTAAATATTTCGACTTTAGCTGTTGCGCCAGATGCAGATGCTATCATTTCAGCTTTTTTTCTTATGCTATCATGAATGTCTTTTCTTACTTCATCATTGAAGGTTCTTATGGTTCCCTCCATAACAACTTCCTCTGGAATGATATTGTTACGGACACCACCATGAATAGAGCCAATGGTTACAACTGCTGGAACTTGAGTGATATTTACCTCTCTCGCTACAATGGTTTGCAAAGCAGTAATAATTTGTGATGAGATTGCTATGGGATCAACACCCTTCCATGGCACTGCACCATGTGTTTGTGATCCAGTCACCGTAATGCGCATCCTTTCTGCAGCTGCCATAGTTGGTCCTGATCTGTACTCAACAGTTCCAACTTTTCCAGGCCACGCATGAAGTCCAAAAATTGCATCAACTTTGGGGTTATTCATTACACCTTCCTCGACCATGAATTTAGCGCCCCCTTTTTCACCCAAGGGTGCCCCCTCTTCTGCTGGTTGAAAAATAAATTTTACAGTGCCTGGAATATCTTTTTTAATTTTTGATAAAATTTCCGCTGCTCCCATCAGGCCGGCAATATGATTATCATGACCACAGGCATGCATAACATCTACCTCATTACCCTGATAGATACCTTTTGCTTTCGATGCAAAGGGTAGATCAACCTTTTCTTTTACTGGTAAAGCGTCCATGTCAGCGCGTAGAGCGACAACTTTTCCTGGCTTTCCGCCTTTTAATATGCCAACAACTCCAGTATGAGCAACCTCAGTCTGAACTTCCATACCAAGGGATCTTAAGTGCTTCGCAACCTTTTCTGCTGTTTTGAATTCACGATTCGATAGTTCTGGATGCTCATGAAAATCTCTGCGCCAATCAATGACTTTTTTTTCTACACTTTTTGCAAGTTTATCAATTTTTTTATTTAATGAGCTTGGAGCTTGAGACAAGCCAAAGCTAAAAAATAAAATACCAACTATTGTTTTTATCATTTCAAAATCCCTAATTAATATTTTTTAAGCTCACCATCTTCTCTTTTTGCCTTGTTGACCATATTCTCCACATCTTTCAATAGCTTTTTAGCATCGAAAATAATACCATCTTTAATAGTATAATCAACTCCGCCAACTCTTTCAGGCTTGTTTTCATTATTGACAACTATGGCACCTGTTCCATAAAGGACTTTAAAATTTGCTAAAGGATTTTCTTTTACAATAACTAGATCAGCTAAATAACCTGGCGCAATAAGACCGAAGTCAGGTTCTGTGCCAAGGGGCTTGTGTAAAGTTTCTGCACCATGCAATGTAGCAGCTCTTATCACTTCTAGAGGATGAAAACCTGCTTCTTGTAATAATTCTAACTCTTCAATATATCCAAAGCCAAAAAGCTTATAGATGAAACCTGAATCCGAGCCCGTAGTTACTCGTCCCCCAGCATTTTTATATTCGTTCAAAAACTGCATCCATACTTGATAGAATTTTTTCCAAGCGATTTCATCATGTGTAGTCCAATCAAACCAATAAGATCCATGTGCTTCTCTGTTTGGAGTGTAAAAGTCCCACATGGATGGTAAGGTATATTTTTCATGCCAATCAGCATTGCGAGCAAACATAACGTTTCTTCCAGCTGCATAAATGGTCATAGTTGGATCCATAGTAAGGTCTAATTCAATCAACTCCTTCTTTAATGACTCCCATTTTTCTCCATTGGGTTTTACAAGTTTCCATTGGCGTGCAACTTGTCCAAAACGATGCTGTTCATTATTGTAATTCATGTCTATTGGGTAAGTTTGAACATCGGTTTCTTCATACATGGATTCAAATAAACCATAAAAGTGAGTTTGTGTTCCCAGGCCTAGCCTTGCAGCATCTAATGTGTTCATTCTTGCTACGCCCGTTTGGCCCAAATGAGCTGTGGTTCCCAACTTTTGCTTTTTAGCTTCATCAATAAGTGCGGCCATAATAACCGGATCATAAGAACCTAGCTTGAGGCCATCAACTCCTTTATTGGCAATATATCTTACCCATTTTCTTGCATTCTCAGGATCACGAATAGGACCACCTTTCCAGTCTTTGCCCTGACCAGGTCTATGATAAGCCCAAATCCTGGGCGCTGTAATTTTGTTTGCTTTCGAACGAGCTTTCTCTTTCAAGGTAAATTCAAGCGGACCTAGTCCAACACCTCTTACCGTAGTAACACCATGCGCTAACCAAAGCTTGTAAACATAATCGGTATCTGGTGCTTTCTGAGGATTCCCTGCGTGTACGTGTAGGTCGACAAATCCCGGTAAAACATAATGACCTGATGCATCGATTTCATAATCACCTTTCTTTGGTCTTCTGCTTTCTTTAATAGGCACTCCTGGATACCCAACGCTTTTAACCTCAGTAATTCTATTTTTCTCTATAACTATATCAACTGGCCCTACAGGAGGTGAACCATTGCCATTAATCATGGTTGCTCCTCTGATGACCATTCTTTTAAAAGGACCTTGACCCTCAGAGCGATCAGATCCAGGGATTAAGGTCTCTCTATTAGATTGCCCTATTAATAATGTAAGAAATAATGAAATAATTGTAATATTGTTTATTTGCCTCATAACTTGCCCTCTCTAAGTTATTGTACATAATAACGATAATTCTTTGATATCAACAATAAAAATTAAAATAATTTTTCAGGATACACACCATCACTGGTTAGTTTTATTATATTTGCAGATACATTTTTTTTATCTTCTGGAAATGTAACGCCAAACCATTTTTCATTAGAACTGAGCACATCAACTGACTCAACTCCCTCTTTAATCAAATCACTTACGACGCTTGGAATAAGAAATTCACTTTTTTCTTCATTTCCATATTCATTTAGAAAATGTTTGAATCTTTC
>CAJWHU010000078.1 GCA_913041325.1 uncultured Fidelibacterota bacterium
TAAAGAATTAATTTGCTTATGCTGGGTCTTAGAGAGCTGTTCTACGCGGTACATTGCATCATTAACAGTCCACTGGCCTCCTTTAAATTCTACGAGTGTGCTATTTAAATCTGTTTCAGAAATTTCTGAAATTGAAAAAAAATGGTAATACGCAGACTGGATAGAATTATCATTAAATGAAATACCAAGTTCCTTTTCTTTTCTTTCCATGTATTTTTGTAAATAAAGTTGTCTCCTGTAGTCTTTAACCAAAGACGATAGGCCGATTTTTTCTATTTCAAAATTTTTTTCCAGCAAAAACCCATTTTTTCTTTTATCCATCATTTGAACGAGACTGTATCCGCTCTTAGTCTTAATTGGTTCAGAAATTTGATTAGGCTCTAGAAGAAAAGCTTTCATCTCAAAAACAGGTTCTAAATCACCAAGGTTCACCCAACCTAGCTCACCACCATTTTCCCTCAACTTAGGATCCTGAAATATATCATTGGCTATAGACATCCACTTGTCGCCAGAATTTAACCTAGCAACGATACTATCCATTTGATTAATATTATGTGCGAATAAATGGCGAATTCGGAAGGTTGTATTCTTCCAGATAAAAAACTTCCTTAGCTCCTCCTCATCAATATCTTTTTCAATAGTAATAACACTCTCAAAAAATTCATTTAAAAGAAGCTGATCATATGCATCCTTTCCATCCTTAATTAGTGAGCGATTCTTATGTAAACCAATTTCTTCTGCATGATTTAATATTAACAAACTATCTATCAAGCTATTCATTAATGCATATCGATTTAACATATTGTCTGCTAGATAGTTATCATTTAAAAACTGTTTGTATTTTGATTTAAATAGTATATCAGAAATTTTCAATTTATTGACCCTAACAATTGCATCATCCTCAATACTATTGATAGCGATAACTGTTGCGACAATAAAGAATAGAGCTGCTATAATTTGTTTATGATGATTTTTCAATTTCTATTAGCCTAAAGCTCATTCCCTTAACTTTCAAAGTGTCTTGCATTTTAAATATTTTCTCACCTATTACATCATAATAATCTTTACCTTGGTCAATGATCTCTTCATACCTATAAGTTTTTAGTTCAACATCATAACTATTAGGGTTAATAAATAGGCCAACTGTTTTTTTATCATCATATCTAAATATAGCGTATGTATTGTGCGGTTGGTGTGGTGAAAAATGTTTTGTTTTCCCATTGTGGATCACATCGTTGTTCTTTCTCCAATTCAATAGTTTTGAGCAAAAATTCCATATTTCATTCTGAGCCTGACTTCTTCCACTTTGTATAAATGCATTGTTTTTATCACCAATCCATCCCCCCGGAAAATCTTTTCTTACGAATGCATCGCCCCTCGAACGCTTTCCTGTTAAATTTATTTCGGTACCATAATAAAATTGAGGTACACCTCTGAGGGTCAGTATAAGTGCGATGCCTATTTTGTATTTCCTAATGTCCTCTCCCACGATATTAAAAAACCTGTCTGAATCGTGATTATCTAAAAATATAAAATTACTTTTTGGATCTGGATATATAATATCTTGGGTTAAGATATCATATATTTTTCTTATATCCACTGGTTTAGATCCTCTTTGAAAGGCGGACGCGATAGAGTGACTAAGTGGAAAATCTATGACAGATTGCAGATTGGACTGATATCCATCGTAGGTATCAAATCCATCTTGCCAATAGGCAACAGTTCCGGGTCTATTATGCCAAATTTCTCCAACAATACCAAAATTGGGGAATTCATCGAGTAATGCTTTGCACCAGTTTGATAGATGCGCTTTGGATGCATAAGGGTAGGTGTCCATACGTATACCATCAATACCAGAGTACTCTATCCACCAAAGCGAGTGCTGAATGAGATACCTTGAAACCCTGGGATCAATCTGATTGAGGTCTGGCATTTCAGGCACAAAAGGTGCATTAGTTAATTGGCTGAGGTCAAAATCTGACGCATACAGATCATTGTTAACACCAGTCTCATAATTAGTGACGGAGAATTTATCGTTGTTGTTAAACCAGGTTGAGTTTGGAGGATCCGAAAACCATGGGTGCTTATCTCCAACGTGATTATGAACAACATCCATTATAACTTTAATCCCAGATTTATGTGCTTCCTCAACCAGTGATTTATAATCTTGATTTGTACCAAAACGACGATCTATTGTGTAAAAATCGGTTGCTGCATATCCATGATAGGACCCATATACATGTCCATCATATTCACCAACAATTCTTGGCATATCGTTCTCGAAAACTGGTGTCGTCCAAATTGCGGTTATACCCAGTTCTTCAAGGTATGATAAGCGTTCAATGATGCCTTTCAAATCACCACCATGACGCTCACCAGGTTCCGCACGGTTCGTGCCAGCAAGAAGACCTTTAACATTATCATTTTCCTTATCACCGTTTGCAAAACGGTCAGGCATGAGAAGGTAAACTACGTCTGAGGAATTAAAACCTTGGGCATAATTTCTATTTTTTTGTTGAGCCTTAAATCGATAATTGAAAGATACTTTTTCATTAGATCCATTGGTTAAGGTAAATACATAATCACCCGGCTTAAGGGATCTTCCTATTCCTATATTTAAAAAAAGATAATTACCATTGTCAGAAATACCAATGATTTTAGTTTTGATAGACTTTACTATCTTGTTTTTTTTATCAAAAACTTTAGCGTTATTCAGCGAGCTAAGGTTTTTACCGTAGACTAAAATCTCAAGGTTTTTATCTTTGAAATGTGTCCACCATGATGGAGGCTCTATTTTATTTACTGAAGGTTGACCGCCTAAAAAAGTAAACAATGCCAAAATATAGAGCATGCTTTCTAGGAAAATTTTAACAATCGATTTAATGATAAGACCTTCCTAGGTCAGAGTAATATTTTTCGTTTCCAAAAAACATGACCACTTATCACATCAAAAAAATTAGTAGAAGAGATATGACTTTTATTTTAATAACGTCATTTTTTTAGTCACATGAAATGCATCCCCTGCCCTAAATTCATAAATATAAACTCCACTTGCGACTGGAGTGTTCCCCATATCTCTTCCATTCCATTCTAATTCATACTGTCCTGGACTTAGACCTCTCTCATTATATTTGTGTACCAAAGATCCATTGATGCTAAATATATTAAATGTTATATCTGATATAACTGGAAGTGTGAATTGCATTTTAGTGGTAGGATTAAAAGGGTTCGGATAGTTGTCACTGATGTGGTATTTCTCCGGGACTAACTTATCAGTATCAACATCCAATAATGCTATACATATTGACTCTGGATCCCAGGGTTCTTTGTAAGCTTCTAACTCGTCGGAAACTGCAAAAGGTGCGTCTAAAGGAAATGAATAGGATGCAGGCCAGTTACAATCATCATTTGCATTTCTGTGAAAATATCTGATTCGTGCTGCACTACCAAGCCCACCTCCTGCTTCTTCAATATCTGCGTTTGTCTCCGAATCAGTAAATCCCCATTTATAAGATATAGCCCAAGGCATTGGTCCAACAAGTGAAAGTGTATATGAATACGTTCCATCCTCATTAGATGTTGCACCATAGTGATTCACACCATCTCCAGTACTATACCCCTGAAGATAGTTTAACCATTTATCATCGGTTCTTAAAAAAACAATATCATCGGAGTCAAAGCCCGCCTCAGCAGCCGCGGTCATATCAACCGTGAAAGTAAGCTCCATAGACTCATCTACTTCAAGAACTGCGCCGGGTAAAACATCATAGAAAGCATGTTGAGGTAATTGAATTATATTGTAACCGTCCTCAAACCCAAGATTAAATCCTTTATTGCCTCCGACTGAGGGTGATGTCTCCCAGCCAATCCAGTCCACCGGTGCAACTCCGTATCTCTCAGTTAGTATTTCTAACGTAGCCGGGCTCAGATCCATGTAATATGCAAAATTATGTTCGCTGTCCTCCACATCAGTCACATTTATCGCGATGCTGTAAACATTGGTGCCAGGTGCTCTTGTCATTGTGCACTCGGTACAACTACCCCAATTGTTAAAATTACCCCGCACTTGTACTTCATCACCCCTACTACTACTAAACATACCCATCCCCTGGTTCTCATCCTGATCAAGCCACTCTGTCATATCGACCGTAAACAAAACTGTTTTTGTAACGGGTTCTCCGCTTGGCACCTGAATAGTGTAGTCGGTATGTCCGTGAAGCGTCATCATATCCTGCTCAAGGTTAAATAATAAATTACCTCCATCAACTACCCAAACCTCGCCTTCTGAAACACCCCATTCATGATCACCTGGGGAGATATTGCTTATAACAACGGTCCATACATGATCGTTGGCCACATCATCACCGTTTTGCCCATTATCATACATTGGTACAGGTTGCCAGTTATCATTTGTTGGGGTTCCCTTCCATTGAAGATCCCAATAGTTTTCTGTTAAATCAGTAACAGTGAAACGAACAGCTCCGGGATACAAAGCGGTTTCAGCGGGTATTACATAATTTGTCTGCCCCTCAATGACATCTCCTGTAACCGTAAACTCCGGATCGTTTCCCTCTATAAGCCATATTCCAAACTCAGATCCATCGTCCTCGATAGCTCCCCATGTATAGGAGCCATTTTCAAAAATAGGATAGCGCGCTGTCCAAACATGGTCACCTTCAACCTCATCCCCCTCAATTCCATCATCATTGGCAGGAAATAGCAACCAGTCTGACATTGAACCCTTCATCTTTACGTTATCTTTCGTCCAGGTATGATCAGTAACAGAAAGGGTGACCATCATTGTGGAGGAGGGATCAAATACAACGTGAGCATCGCTGACCAGTGCATATTTAGAGTCGTCCGTCTCATCCGCCATATTTAAATCAGAAAATGCAGAAAAATAATTTAGCATGTATGAACCCTGATTATCATCCACGGTAAAATCAATGTCTACATGGAATGTGTCTGGGTTCTCTGATGTAGATGATGATTCCTCGCTGCGATCAGAGGAATACATTTGCCAATGCATACCATCAGGGGAGGGAAAATTTTGTTCAAGCTCTAGCTCCCAATTTTCATTTGTACCACAATCTGGACAATCAGGATCTACATCATTATTACCCTTGTAATCAAAAACGCCTGAACCATGTTCAGGAGAATCATACGTCATGCTATTTATAGTCCAGCCAATAGGCTTATTTACAGCGAATATCATTCTTCTGCCCCAATTAACCTGATTATCGACTATAAATACTATTTCTGCGGTAGAAGTAAATGTTGAACCCGTTTGACTGTTTGGTGGCTGGTTAACCTCCATTTCTAAACAACCAGAAAGTGTAAACATTATAGAAAAAATAGTTATAAAGAGTTTGAACTTATTTATCATTTTTGCTCCATTTTTAGATTGATCAACCAGGAACTTTAATTGCTATTTGGAATGTTGAATTGCAACTTAGTTTGGCCTCTGTACAATACTATTTTAACAAGGTAATTGGTATAATATCCATTTTTTTATCTGCTGATACTTTTAAAAAATATACCCCAGATGGATGAGCATTTAATGAGAGCTTAATCTGCTGGTTTATACCAGAAAAAAGCTTATACTCATTGGAAAAAACTTTTTGTCCAAATAAATTGTAGATCTCAACCTTGGATTTAATATTATTAGCTGATGCTATATCAATTACGCTTGTTCCATTGAATGGGTTTGGATAAGCCCCCGCAATGTAAAAATCTTTTGGATACAAGTTATCCTTTTGCACGCTAAGTGTTGCATATCCATCTCCTCGCATGAGGTAATTAATATTGTTTACATGGAGACTGTAAAATGACTCAATATTTCCATCTGGCCAATGAATTATGGCTGAATCCACTAAACTTTCGTTTGATAGACCAAAATGTACATCTAAAGTATTTTGGCTACAATAACTGCTGCCTGACGCAACGTAGCTAACTTGCTTCGCTGCATTGTGATATATTTCTACAGCAGAACCAATGCCAAATAAATTCTTCTGATCCTGCCGCAATCTAAGTACAATCCAGTTGTTTGCCGAAGAATCATTCCTTAACAAATGAACTGATCCAATATTTGATGGACTTCCAACTAATACAATATCAAGATCACCATCCTGATCGAGATCGCTGTATGCAGATCCATATCCATTGTTTGCAATCACTGCACCACATTCCGGACCAGACATTGAGAATGTAAGATCTCCATTATTGAGCATTAGAGAATTATATACGCCGCCATATGCGGTTTCATTGTTATTATAAAGATCAACCCAGCCATCATTATTAGCATCGAAAAAGAAAGTACCCCACCCCATACTGCCTATAATGTCTTGGGTGCCTGATGTTTCACTTATATCAGTAAATACACCGCTAGAGGAATTTAGTAGCAAGGAATTTTCATTAAGATTTGTTGTGTAAAAGTCAAAAAATCCATCTCGATTTATATCACCAAATGCAACCCCCATTCCCATAACCTCTAAATCTGTTTGTGACTGCCACGAAACATCAAAAAAGGCCCCATTTCCTCCATTTCTTAATAAAATATTACCGTTGTAATTGTCTTGCGTAATAAAGATATCTTGATCCCCGTCTCTATCATAGTCAATACTGCCGAGCCCCATAATTACGCAGCCCGAATGCGGACCAGTTGCTCCAATGTTTTGAGCAATTTCTATAAAAGTACCGTCACCATTATTTTTAAAAAGCATATTTGAAATATAAGTGAGCCCCACGTATAAATCTAAAAACCCATCTTGATTATAATCTAACCATGAGCATCCTGACACTCGATCATTAATGATAATTCCTGCTAGGTTAGTTACATCCTGAAAATTTCCATACCCGTCGTTTTGAAATAAAATACTAATCCCATCTGTGGCTCCTATGAAAACATCTTGATCCCCATCGTTATCATAATCAGCGGCGATTACGGCTCTAGCTTCCATGCTTACACTAAGATTTGATTGAATAGAGACATCTGTAAATTCCATATTACCATCATTCCTATAGAGATGAATAGCCCCACCGGTCCTAGTGGTGAATAAAATGTCATCCATGCCGTCATTGTTGTAGTCAAATAGACACACACCCTG
>CAJWHU010000079.1 GCA_913041325.1 uncultured Fidelibacterota bacterium
CGGTCATCTTGATGAGGTATTAGCCAGGGACCCAATCATTGATAGAGATGTCAGGCTTGCAAAAAAGAAAATTACAAATCCATCCATGCGGACAAAAAAACTTATGGAAATTATTAATATCGATGAACTACTAATTGATCCAGAAGCATATTTATCCCAACTTGAGAGGGTAATGAGACTAGAAAGTACTGATGAGATAAAAAAAGAATTTAAAGAGGTAAATAAGAGGCTGGAAGAAATTAAAAAAATGCTGAAATGAATAATACCCTTTGGTCGACCTGGCTTCTGCCATGTAAAACTAATGCGCGCACATATAAAACATTAATATCAGACTATTCAGAAAGATACTCTTCGGAGAAGTTTGAGCCTCATGTTACACTTTTTGGTCGTTTATCAATTGATCCAGCAAATACCTTTAGCTTTTTCAAAAATCTTGCAGCAAGCTCAGAGCCTTTTGATTGTAACTTGATTGGAACAGCAAAAGGAAAACCACCCTGGATGTTGTACTACATCATGGTTGAAAAAAATGAAACAATAGGCGCATTGCAAAATAAAATTGATATCCTACTTTCTGGGTACTGCCCCTACGAATTTAGTCCTCACCTAAGCCTTGTTTATGGCAATGCTCAGATAAAGGATGAAAATGGAGATAGTATTATTGCTGGAGAAAAAATTAGGTTTTCTTCCATAGCTTTGGTGAGGACTCCAGATGAAGTAGCTAAGTGGGAAATAATCAAAACATTCGACTTTGGTAACTAATACTGTATGCAAAATCCATATTTACTTATTATTGACCTCCAAGAAAAACTCTACCGAGCGATGAATAATAAGGAGGAGATGTTGAGGAAAACAATTATATTGATTAAAGGTTTTCAGTTGTTCGAGCTTCCAATAATTATCACGGAGCAGGTACCTGAAAAGCTCGGACCAACGATTAAACCAATAAAATCCCTAATACCGAACATTAAACCTATACATAAATCTTCGTTTTCATGTGCTAGTAATCCAGAGTTTATATCCTTTGTAAATAATATAGAAAATATTGATGGTGCTGTAGTTGCGGGAATTGAAACGCATGTTTGTGTATACCAAACCGTAAAAGATTTACAAAAATTAGGGCAGAAAGTAGAGGTGGTAGCGGATGCAGTCACTTCTCGTAACTTAAATGATCATGATGTAGCACTAGAGAGAATTATGCAAGAGGGTAGTTTTTTAACCACAGCTGAGATGCTTCTTTTTAGTATGCAAAAAAATGCTAAGAGCACTAACTTTAAAGAGTTAGTTGCTTTGGTTAAATAAAAAAAAGTATTTAATTTTGACGGGAGTTTTTATGAGAATAAAAAAGATTACTCTGGTATTATTATCAGCCATTTTCTTTAGCTGCGGTGAAGAGCCTGCTAAGGTCACTATTGAAACGCCTTCTATTCAGTGCGGGATGTGCCAAAAAAATATAGAAATGGGTCTTAAAAAAATAAAAGGTGTTTCAGGCTCGAATGTAGATTTGTCAAGCAAGGTTACAACCGTTTTATACTATAAAGAGAAAACAGATGTTGCTTCCATTGAAAAGGCGATTTCAAGTATAGGATACCAGGCTAATACAGTCGCTGCCGATCCTGTAGCATATGAAGCGCTTCCAGCTTGCTGTAAAATTGGTGGCATGGAAAAAATGTGACCTGTTATTTCTTAACGTATTGTAAATAATAAAAGTACTTTCATTGGTTATGAAATTGTGTAATTTAGATTTAATCATAGACAATATGACCTGATGCGTTTTTTCAAATACATAATAATTTTTCTATTTCTATTAGTTTCTTCACCTATATCCGATATCAGTAATGTCCGTGCTGAATCATCGGAACAACAAAAGAAAAAGCGTAAAAAGAAGAAGAAAAAGAAGTCTTCGAGCAAGAAAAAGAAATCCTCAAGTAAAAAGAAGAAGAAAAAGAAGCGTAAAAAGAAGAAAACCTCTGATGAAGAAGATTCAGGGTCTAGTAAATCTTCTAGCCAAACTGAAAAAGTACCTAACTCTTTAAATAGAGTAAATACTGCAGCCTATGCAGATGAATTGTTTAACCTTACTGGTGAGCTAGAGGCTTCGAACAAAGAGCTAGCGAGAGCTACAAGATATTTTTACCAAGAGGAGCCAAAAAAAGCTCCAGTAACATTTGATTCTAAACCCTATTTCACAACTGAGGATTTTGAAAAGGAATCGCGAATGAATCCTGATAATTTGTACGTGCAAAGACAGCTTGGCATGCACTATCAATTAAATGGGAAATTCGATTTGGCAAAAGAGGTCTATCTCACCCAGGTTGCAAAAAACCCTCGCAACCCAGATGCACATTTTTTTCTTGGATCACTTTATGCGGACATGGGTGAATATCAAAAGGCAAAGTATGCATTTGAGGAGGCACTTTACCTAGATCCTAATCATGAAGCAACCATTGATGCGATGTCTATGTTTGTAGCTAATCCAGATCAAAAAGAACTTAGCGATGATGTGTTGGGCTACGCTCAGAAAAAATCACCAGACGGGCCTGCTCAACATATTAACCTAATAAGAGAGACAATGTCTTCAGGGAACCATATAGAGGCTCTAAATAAAGCAGAGGAAGCCGCAGAAAAATACCCAGAGCATACAGGTTTTATACAACTAGTTGGCGAAAATCAGCTAAAGTTAGGTCGCACTGAAGATGCCAAAAGATCTTTCCAACGTGCTATTAAGCTCAGCCCTAAGGACATAAAGCCTCACGTCAGTCTAGCAGATTTATATTTTGAGCAGGGGAGGTTTATATACGCAGCGCTGTCTTACAGTGATGCTGTATATCTTGATCCGGACAATGCTGACTTTAGATACATGCAGGGATTAAGTTATTTTAATGCATATGAATGGGGAAGAACAGCTGCCGCTTGGGAAGATCTTTTACACTACCGCCCTAATGACCCTATCGTAAAAACATTACTCCCTCAGTCCTATTATGTGTTAGCGGTAGAGTACAACAGAATTGGTAACCCTACCATGGGCAGACAAGCTTTTAAAAACGCCCTATCTGTCAATAACAATACAACCGTTTGGTTACCGGGGGCAATGTCAGTTCTTGGCAAATTTTATCGAGGTAAAAACATGTATAATGAGTCTCTCGTTGCTTTTCAAGAGGTACTTGAACTTGTTCCAAATGATGCCCAAGCATACATGGGCATGGGAATAACGTATTGGGAGATGGGAGAGAGACAGCTTGCAAGAGCCTCTTGGGAAAAAAGTCTAGAAATCAAGCCAGATAACAATGAGTCAAGAGGGTGGCTTATACTTTCTTCCCAGGGATCATAATCCCTGCTAAAATCCACTGATCAATTTTCACGAACATATACTTCTACAACTATGTTCAGTTTTATCCTTGTTTTCATAGTCCCACTTTCTACTCTACTTAGCAATGAATACTACAAAGGTGATGCTCTAGTTAAAGAGGGTGTCTACGCATTTTATAATTATGATTTTGATAAGGCGGTGCAAGTTTTAGATGAGGCAAGAGTAACCTACCCGGAGCATCCCGGTGTTCATTTTATATGGGCAGCTGCTCGCTGGGTACGTGCACAAGCTAATAGCCCAGTTGATGAAACCTACAAAACATTGGAAAATGATTTACAGATAATACTACCGATTTACGAAGCGCTTGTATTAAAGTTTGATTACGATCCAATGTATAGGCTATACAGAGGGTCTGCAATAGGATTAACTGCAAGGGTATCCCTTGGCAAAAAGCAATGGCTACGAACCCTTTACAGGGCGTATAAAGGATTTGTCATTATTAACGATGTTGCAACTAATTATCCAGAATTGGCTGATGCCCAACTACCAATTGGTATAGTGGAGTATTATAGTGGAATAAGTAATAGATTGCTAAAGTTTGCAGCAGGGTTTTACGATTTGAACCCATCCAAAGATTCTGGGCTTCAAAAAATTTCAGTTTCGGCAGATCGTGGTACCTGGTCATGGATTGAATCTAAAGCTATATTGAGTAATTTGTATTTGTGGGTTGAAGATGAACCAATACTTGCAGTTGATTATACGAAGAGTTTAGTACAAAATTTTCCCAACAACTTTTATTTTAACCTCCTTTATCTTGAAGCGTTGATACGCACTGGTGATTTATCTGTATCAGCAAAATTTATTGAAAAGATGGAAGAAAAAATAAAAAACCTCACTGAAAGGCAAAAAGAGTGGTTTGAGCCATACCTTTATTATGAAAAGGCACTTCTTGAATTTCAAAAATTAAATTTTGAGGGGGCTTTAGATCTACTATCATTTACAATTGAAAACTACAGTGCAGAATTAGATATCGTTCTTGGGAATGCATTTCTACTCGAAGGCATGTCACATGATAAACTGTATAACCGTTCAAAGGCCAAAGAAAGTTATTATAACTGTATTTATCTTGATAATTTTTCGGGATCAATCAACCAAGCTAAACTATATTTGAAGAAACCTTACAGAAATTAATGACAGTGAAATATTGTGATAATATATCTATAAGAAAAAGGCGCCAGACTCGTTGCGTCATGGTCGGAGATGTTGGCGTGGGAGGAGACAATCCCATACGCCTTCAGTCAATGACTACAACTAATACAATGGACACAAAAAATACTATTGAGCAATCTATTAGGATGATTGAGGCAGGGTGTGAAATAGTACGCATCACTGCACCTAGTATTAATGAGGCTAGAAACCTAAAAAATATTCGTAATGGCTTGAAATCAAAAGGTTTTCATAATCCACTAGTTGCAGATATTCATTTCACTCCAAAAGCAGCTCTAGTAGCAGCACAAATAGTTGAAAAAGTTAGGATTAATCCCGGTAACTATGTTGATAGAAAAAAGTTTGAGCACCATAATTATACAGATGAAAGCTATCTTGAGGAGCTTGATCGGATAAGAGAAAAGTTTATCCCATTAGTTAGAGTTTGTAAAGAATACGGAACTGCTATGAGAATTGGAACAAACCATGGATCATTATCAGATAGAATTCTGAGCAGATATGGAGATACCCCTCTCGGTATGGTAGAATCTGCAATGGAGTTTATACGTATTGCAGAGGGTGAGAGCTACAGTGATATTATTTTATCAATGAAATCTAGCAATACACAAGTAATGGTGCAGGCATATAGAATGCTAGTAAATAAAATGAACTCTGAAAATATGAACTATCCTCTTCACCTTGGTGTTACAGAGGCAGGCGAGGCTGAGGATGGTAGAATTAAATCAGCAGTTGGTATAGGTACTCTACTTCATGATGGACTTGGAGATACAATAAGAGTCTCACTAACTGAGGAGCCAGAGTCCGAACTCCCAGTAGCTAAAATACTTGTTGAAAGGTATAGCTCTAAATTTGGTGTTAAAAAGGCTTTATCAAAACCTCTTGATTTACCTTATGATCCATTTTTTTATAGGAGAAGGACATCTAAAAAGCTTTTAAATATGGGCGAGAACCAGGTTCCCAGAGTGGTAGGAGATCTATCGAAGACCTCAGTCATTAGTCCAGACGATTTACAGATGTTTGGATATTTCTATAAAAGGGATCAGGATAAGTGGCATATAACAGAAATGGCAGTTGATTATCTTTACATTGGAAACAACAAAATAGACTTTGAAATTCCAGGTACTCTATCGATTATACAAAATGAAAATCATTATTTGAAGCAAGATGGATACTATCCATTATTTGATTATAGCGAAGTAGACTCAATTCCTGAGGAT
Organism: uncultured Fidelibacterota bacterium; assembly: GCA_913041325.1. Next base: position 5,752 of record CAJWHU010000079.1, read on the forward strand.
ATAATTTCTTTTTTAATAGTTCCTGATGTCAGGAAAAACATTCACACTCTTGCTAAATTGAAGAATTGTGTTCTCGTAATTGATGGAGATATTGATACGGGCTTTCATTTACAAAGATCTGAAATTATAAGTCTAATCACAAATAACCTTACGAATCCTGTAATAATTAGAAAATCATACGAGAGTTTAACCCGCGAGGAATTTATTTTGTACTCAGCATCAGACATTGGTGGGCTCCAAATTGATGGCTTAGGTGATGGTATATGGCTAAGATCGGATAATGAATTAAACTTCGTTAATGAAACTGCATTTGGTATTCTTCAAGCTAGCAGGACAAGAATTTCTAAAACTGAATACATTTCGTGCCCGTCCTGTGGAAGGACACTATTTGATCTGCAAGAAACCACCGCAATAGTTCGCAAACGAACCAATCATCTAAAAGGCATAAAAATTGGTATTATGGGATGCATTGTCAACGGTCCAGGAGAAATGGCCGATGCAGATTATGGTTACGTGGGCACCGGTCCTGGTCTAATTTCGCTTTATAAAGGACAGGAGGTTGTGGAGAAAAATATACCGTCTGAAAATGCTGTTGACGCATTAATTGATTTGATAAGCACAAATGGTGATTGGGTTGAACCTGACAATCTTTAACATTGTTACTGTGCTTAGTGGAATCGTATTATTGGAGTGGTTAAATTAGGAGAGTTGTTAAAAAAAGGATTGTGATGAGACAAATAATTATTTTTCTTTCTCTAACCTTTGTCTGTGCTCAAAATATTCAGGGGACATTATCACCGGTAGTTACCTATTGGAAGACCCTTACGCAAGAGGAAAAAGAAATTTTTCTATTTTCTTATTTGACCCAAGTTTATGAGACTCATTCTGAACTTAAAGAAAATGTTGGATATGGAGGAATTACAGAATGGTATTATAATAATCGTGCTGAGATGGTTTACGGTATTTTTGATCAACTAGAGTTAGTAAGGATTTCAGAAATTGTTAAATGGGTAGATGAATTTTATTCACATGGGGAATATGCCAATAAACCATTTGTTGAGGCACTTGAATTTGCTTATCGTTTTGCGGAGGCTTCTGGATCTAATATGTGGGAAAAATATGAAAATCTTAGGTTTGATAGGATAAAGCCAGGAAAGGAATAGATAAACTTTTCGAGCAAAGTACTACAAACTCTTTATAAAGAAATTTATTAAAAAGCTGATCTCTAATTGTGCATAAATATTTTAGTCAGATTAACTGATAAAATATATAGCTAGTAAAATTCATCAACAATTACTACTTGTTTAATTACAGATCTGAGCCAACAAAATTATCCAAAAATAAT